>JAATGA010000258.1 GCA_015654855.1 Rhodobacterales bacterium | reverse complement strand
CTGGTGCCGCTGGCCGAAATCGACTCGCTGCCCGTGCTGATGCGCTGCTTGCAGCGTGGCATGGGAGCGACGATCAAACCCCATGCGGCGGTGAATGTGCACGGGCCGGCGCTTGCATCGCAATGGCGCTGCCTGCCGATCCGCGATGTGTCGATGAACCGGCTGAATTACCTTTACGCGCCGCCGGCCGAGGCTCTGTCGCCTGCAATCTCGGCCGTACATGACGAATTGATCGCCCTGATACGCGACGAGGTGGCCGAAAGCCGCTGGACCGGCGTCACCTGGATCGGCCCGGCGGCCTGAGCCGCCGGGGCAGCCGCATCAGCGGCTTTGCCCTTCGCGCGTCAGGCGCACCATTTCAGCTATACCCCTGTCGATGGGCCAGGCCGGAACATATCCCAGTTCTTCGCGCGCACGCGACACGTCGAGCGCCCCCTTCTTCGCGGTCGCGATCCGGTCGCCGTGCAGATAGGGGCCGGCCTCGATCCGCAGCTTGGCCCCCGGCACGTCCTTCGCCACCAGCGCAGCCACCTCGGCCAGCGTCGGCGCGGCGCCGGTCGCGACATTATAGGCCGAAAAGCGATGTTTCGGCTTGTCGAGCGCGAGGATCAGGCCGGTCACCGTATCGTCGATATAAACCTGATCGACGGCCAGATCGCCACCCGATTTCACATGCATCTCTTCGCCCTTCAGCGCCGCATTCACATAGGTTTGCGGCATCCGCGGGCGCGGCAGGTTCGGGCCATAGACCCAGCAGGTACGGACATGTATGCATTCCAGCCCGTGATCGCGGCTGTAGACATCGCCGTAGTGCTCCGCCGCCAGCTTCGTCAGCCCGTAGACAGAGGTCGGCTTTTGCGGATGATCCTCGCCGATTACCGGGGCGGTGAAATCGCCATAGGTCTCCTCGGTCGAGACGTGGATCGCCCGGCGCACGCCATGTATCCGCATCGCCTCGAGCAGGTTGATCATACCGCCGACATTGACCTGCATAGATTTCACAGGAATGTCGGCGCACTGGATCACGCCGACGATGGCGGCGGTGTGAATCACCGCGTCGATGCCATGCGCATCGAAAAGCCGCATCAGTTGCGGCCATTCACCCAGATCGCAGATCGCGTTGGTCAGGTTCGGGTTGTCTTTTGCCAGCGCTGCCAGCACCGGGCTGACGCCGATGTCGGCCGAAACGACCCGGTCGCCACGCGCCAGCAGACGGCGCACCACGGCGCTGCCCAGCCAGCCCGATCCGCCGGTGACAAGAATGGTTTTCATGATGCTCCTCCGGGATATGTCAGTCGATCAGATGGCGCAGACTGTGTTCGGCGCGAAACCCGAGACGGCGCGCCGCGTGCTCGGTATCGTAAAGCCCGGCAAAGGATTGCGCCGCATAAAGTCCGGGCCGCGCCACGCGGATCGCATCGCCATGCAGGCGCCACGCGCGGTCGGTCGTCGGCTCAGGCGCCAGCGTCTCGCCCGAGGACAGGAAGAATGCCTCGAACGCGCCGGGTTCCATGTCGATTTCCAGCGCCAGACGGAAGGCGCGGGCCAGATCGCGCGGGTCTATATAATTGTAGAACGCCCCGCCCCCTGCGCTGGACGGACCACCGGCCGGGGTGCCTTTATAGGTCGCGGGCGATGCGTGACGGGTGCGGATTTCGCCCTCCATCTCGGGGTAGGCGACAAAGACCGTGCGCAGCGCCACGACCTCCATCCCCCAATGCGTATAGGCCCGGCCGATATCTTCGCCGAGGATCTTGCTCAGCGCATAGGGGTCGGTCGCCCGAAGCGGATGGTCGAGATCGACGGGCATATAGACCGGGGGCTTCATCGCCCCTTCGCGGACGGTATATCCGATTACAGAATCCGACGAACAGAAGACGACGCGCGGAACACCGGCCTGGCGCGCGGCCTCGAACACCTGCCAGGTGCCCATGACGTTCGTGTGCATGATCTCTTCGCCGGTGCCCTGCCAGATATTGGCGCGGGCAGCCGCGTGGATCACAAGGCCCGCCCCGGCGACGGCGCGGGCGACGGTGGCGGCATCGGTCACGTCCCCCACCACCCAGTCATCCGTCCCCTCGCCGGCGCGCCGATCAAGCCCGCGCACGGCGTAACCGGCGGCGGTCAGTTCGCGGAGGATATAGCGGCCCAGCAGGCCGGCGGCCCCCGTGACCAGAACCAGAGGTTTCGTCATTTCCCATCTCCGAGGGCAAAGGGCCGCCCGCTCGCGCGCAGCACCGAAAGGCTTTGGTTCAGCGCGGCTATCGGTTCCGCGCCGATGATCTCCAGAATGAACGGACCGTCCCAGCCGATGGTATCGAGGCCCGCCACCACACGGCCGAAGTCGATTTCGCCGGCACCCAGCGGATCGTGCCGCCAGACCTGGCGCGTGGTGTCCGAAGCGTGCACGACGTCGATCTGCCCTTTCAGCCGGGTCAGGCCCTGAACCGGGTCTTCGCCCGCGAACCAGGCATTCGCCACATCATAACAGACGCCGAATACCGGATCGGCATGGGTCTCCAGCCAGGCCGCGATGTCGTCGGCGCGCGGAATGCATGTGAAGGGGATATTCTCGATCAGCAGCCGCACGCCATTGTCGCGGGCGACGGGGACGATCTGCGAAATCGTCTCGTCCAGCCAGCCCAGAAGGTCGGCTTCGGGCGCGCGCGACAGCGGGTTCAGACGTCCCGGCACCACCACGATAGCAGGGGCGCCGATAAAGGCCGCAAGTTCGATCTGCCGGCGAAACACAGCGACGGTATAGTCGCGCATTTCCGGCACGGCCGAGGTCAGGTTGGTGTCGAGGCTGGGCATGTTCAGCGTGGTCACGCGGACCTCGCCCGCCCTCACCATATCACGCAGAGCAGTGGTGACGCCGACCTGCCCGGCACTCAGATGCGGCGGCTGCACCATCAGCTCGAATTCGCGGTAGCCCGCCGCCGTCAGTTGGCGCAGCGCCTGATCGGCCGGTTTGGTCCAGAGATAGCCGTAGGTGTTGACCGCCGGGGCGCGTGATGTTGCGGCTGTCATGCCGCTACGATCCCCAAAAGCCGGTCCTGAAGCCCCTGATCACCCGCCAGATCACCCGCCGGTCCGGTCCAGGCCACCCTGCCGTTCACGAGCACATAGGCCCGGTCAGCTATCGCCAGCACCTCGTCGGCATGGTGTTCGACGATCACAAGGCTTGCCTTCGTGCTGATGCGCTCGACCGCGGCCTTCACCTCATCGACAACGGCGGGCGCGAGGCCTTCGTAAGGTTCATCGAGCAGGATAAGGCGGCTCGGCACAACCAGCGCGCGGGCGATGGCGACCATCTGACGTTCGCCCCCCGAAAGGTTTTGCGCCTTCGACTTCGACAGGATGGCGAGCTTCGGAAAGATGTCGTGGATCTCTTCCATGCCCGCCCCGCCCGACCGCATCGCCAGCGACAGGTTTTCCTGCACGGTCAGGTTCGGGAACAGCCGCCGCCCCTCGGGGACGATCGCCACGCCCATGCGGTTGATGACGTCGGATCGCAGGTTGCCGATGGGTGTGCCGTCCAGCAAAACCTCGCCCTTGTCGGGGTGAAGCTGGCCCATGACGGCACGCAGGGTGGTGGTCTTGCCCACGCCGTTGCGGCCCAAAAGCGCCACGACTTCGTTCGGCATGACCTTCAGGTCCAGCCCTTCCAGAACCGTGCCGCCGCCGTAACCCGCCGAGACGCCCTTCATCTCAAGCAGCGGGCGCGCCCCTTCTGTCTGCGGTTTTGCCGCGCGGGCCGCAACAGCCGCCGGCCCACCCGATTTCCCTTTGCCGAGGTAAGCCTCCACCACCGCCGGGTCGCGGGCGACCTGCGCCGGCTCGCCGTCGGCAATCAGCTTGCCCTGATGCAGCACCGTGATCCGGTCCGAAATCGCCAGCACACGGTCGATATCATGTTCGATCAGCACCACGGCATGGGTCTTCGCCAGACGCGTGATGAGGTTCGTCACGATCACCCGGTCGCTTTCGCCAAGACCCGCCAGCGGCTCGTCCAGCAGCAGGACGGATGCGTTGCAGGCAAGGGTCACCGCGATTTCCAGAAGCCGCACCTCGCCATGCGAAAGCTCCCCGCAGGTGTCGCCCGCACGATCAGCCAGGCCCACGGCATCAAGGATCGTCCAGGTTCGCGCGCAGATCGCCGCATCCTTGTGGGCATCGCGCCAGAAAGGGATCGTCGCCTTTTGCGAGGCCTGTACCGCGATGCGCACATTCTCGAACGGGGACAGGTTACGGAAGATGCTGATGATCTGGAACGACCGCGCAATGCCGAGCCGTGCCCGTTCATGCGCGCCAAGTCTCGTGATGTCGCGGCCGCGGAAGACGATCTCGCCGCTGTCCGCCGGCAAAAGCCCCGTCATAATATTGAACAGCGTGGTCTTGCCCGCGCCGTTCGGGCCGATGATCGTATGCAGCCGTCGGTCGTTTACAGTCAGAGAGATGTCGTCCTGCGTCACGATCGAGCCAAAGGCTTTCGACAGGCTCTTCACCTCGAAGATGGGACCGGCCTGGGTGACCTGCGCGTCGGGCCGGAACGGCGCGATCTGCTCCGGTCGCGCGGGCACCGTGTTGCGGGTCAGCGTCCAGCGGTCGCGACGCAGCCATTTCTGCACGATGCCTTGCATCCCCTCGGGCGACAGGATCGCGAAGACGATGATGACGGGCGCGAAGATCAGCCACCAGTTGTCAGTGACGACCGAAAGCTTCTCTTCCAGCAGCAGGAAGGTGATCGCCCCCCAAAGCGGCCCGAGGTAATGGTGCACGCCACCCAGCGCGGCCATCAGCACCGGGTCCCCCGCGCGCTGCCAGGACATGTTGTCAGCATAGGCACCCTGGATCAGCATGGCCAGCAGCGCCCCGGCAAGACCGATGATCGTGCCCGCAATGCAGAAGCCGGCCCATTTGACGAAGAAGGTGTTGTAGCCCAGCGTCCGCGCGCGCTGTTCGTTATCGCGCACCGCCTGCATAAGCCGACCGAACGGCGCGTGGGCCAGTTTCCACATTCCGCCGATCAGCACGATCACCACCGCCAGCACGAACCAGTGAAAGCCCGCCGCGGTCGGAAACAGGCTGCGCGGCACGTTCTGGATGCCGTTTTCCCCGCCCGTCACGTCGGTCCATTTGAATGCGATCTCGTAGGCGACCTGCGAGCAGGCAAGTGTAATGAGCGAGAAGTAAAGCCCCTTGCGCCGCAGGATGATCAGCCCCAGAAGCCCCGCGCCGATCAGCGAGAATACACCCGCGGCAATCAGCGCCGTGATCTCGTCGGTGAAAACACGGCCCAGGGTGAAGGCGACCATATAGCTGGCACAGCCGAAGAACAGCGATGCGCCAAACGGCACAAGGCCCAGATAGCCGATCAGCATGTTCACCCCCATCGCGTAAAGCACGTAGATGGCGATGTGGGTGATGTGGCTCATCGAGCCGTCGGTGACGCTGGCATAGCCGGTCAGCGCCAGCAGAACCGCTGCGGCGATCAGGACGGGATTTTTAACGAAAGTCATTCAAAACGCTCCCACTGGGCGCCGAGCAGGCCGCGCGGACGCAAAAGCAGCACGACCAGCATCAGCACATACATGGCTGCGGTAGAGGCCTGGGGCCAGAACTGGATGGTAATGGCGGTGATGACGCCCACGGTCAGGCCCGCGATCAGCGCGCCGGCGAAAGAGCCGAGCCCGCCGATGGCGACGATCACGAAGGCGGGCATGATGGCATTGGCCGCCATCGAGGGCGAGACGGTCCAGAGCGGCCCGGCCAGGATACCCGCAATCGCCGCGATCGCGCAGCCAAGCCCGAACACACCGGTGAAGACGCGCGGCAGGTTGATGCCCAGCATATCGACCATCTCGGGGTCCCGGCTGCCCGCCCGGATGATCCGGCCATAAGGCGTGAAATTCAGGAAAGCCCACAGCGCGACCAGGACGCCGACCGTCGCGACCAGCACCGCCACGCGGTAAAGCGTCATGAAGACCGGCCCGATTTCGACGAAGCCGCTGAGGAATTCGGGCGGCGACAGCGATTTGCCGTCGGTGCCCCAGAAATAACGGATCACCGCCTCGATCAGCAGCCCGAGTGCGAAGGTAACAACAAGGCTGAGCAGCGGCTCTTTCCCGTAAAGCCTGCGGATCAGCACCACCTCGACCACCATGCCGACGATGGCGACAAGGATCGGCGCGAAAACGACGGCGGGCCAGCCAAACAGCCGGACAAGCTCATAGGAAAAATACGCGCCCAGCGCAAAGAACGCGCCATGGGCAAAGTTGACGATACCCAGCATCCCGAAGGTGATCGAAAGCCCGACCGCGATCAGGACATAGATGAAGCCGAGCACCAGGCCGTTGGCGACCTGGGGAAGTAAAATATCGAGCATGATGAGGCGTCCTGCTGAGTAGTGCGCAGGCCCGAAGGCCCGTCAGGGGCCGCGCATGACGCGGCCCCGCCTTGCCGGATAGGGGTCAGAGCGCAGGCATCGTGCAGGCGCTCTGCTCTTTTGAGCCAAAAACCTCTTCGGTGTCTGCCTGGGTTTCCGACGTCCAGCGAACCACATCCATGTAGTCCCATTGGTCGGTGATCGTGTCCTTCAGCTTTACGATCACCGCCGGGCGCACCAGTTGGTGGTCGAAATCGCGGAAATAATAGGGGAACTTGCCCTCGGTATAGCGCCAGCTTTCCAGCGCCGGGACCACCTTCTGCGGCTCGGTCGAACCGGCCTCTTCGATCGAGTCGAGCATGGCGTTCATCGAGAACCAGCCGAAGAAGGCCTTGTCCGAGGGGGGCACCCCGTATTTCTGTTCATAGGCCGCGACGAATTTCTGTTCGCCCTCAGGATTCTGCGGGTCTTTGTAGTACCAGGGCTTCACATGCACGCCGGTCGCAACCGCCATACCGATATCCCAGAAGTCCGTGTCCGACACCGCCACCTCGTAGATCGGGATCGAGCCTTTCATCCCCATCTCGTTCCACTGCTTCATGAAGTTCGACAGATCGAGCCCGACGAGCGCCCCGAAGACGACATCCGGCTGGGCTTTGCGGATCTTCAGGATGTAGGAACTGTAGTCGGCGGTGTTGACCGGCACCTCGTCGTTGCCGACCTCAGTCATATCGTATTTTTCCAGCAGCGAACGGCTGGTGCGCAGCACGTCCTGGCCAAAGGCATAGGCCGGGGTAAAGAAATAGACCTTTTTGCCGCGCAGTTCGTTGAAGGCCACTTCAACCTGCACCGGCGCCGGGGCCTGCGCACGGAAGGTGTAGCGGTTGCAGTTCGCCCCGGTGACTTCCGACGCCGCGGAACCGGCCGAAATGAAGGGGATCTTTTCGCGTTCGGCCACCGACATCATCGCCAGCGTCGCGGCACTCGAGTTGCCGCCGATCACCCCCGCGACTTTATATTCGTCGGCCAGCTTCTGCATGTTCTGCTGCGAGATCTGGGGGCTTGCCTCATCCAGCCAGACCGTCTCGACCGGGCGGTCTAGCACCTTGCCGCCGTGCAGTTCCACCGCCAGCAGCGCGCCCTGCGCCATATGGGCGCCGATCGACGCGCTCGGCCCCTGTTTCGGCGTGACGATCCCCAGCGTCACGGCGTCCTGCGCCAGCGCGCCGGTCGCCACCAGCCCCAGTGCGGAAACCCCCGCCAGAAGCGTCAGGCAGCGCCGCGTGATCGCGGTTTTCAGTCCGAATTTCATAGCTTCCTCCCATTTGTGCATTGCCTCCGGCGATGACCGGAAACGGTTCTGAACAGGCCCCTCCCGGCGCTGTTCCCACCAGCCTGGCCGACGATACGCCGACCGGGCTGCGTTTCTGAAATACGGCTTTCTTCTGCCGCCATAGTCTTCGGATATGGCCGCGCCGGCCGCTATGCCGTAAAACTGACGACCCTTTCTTCCGTCATTTCGCGCATCGCGTAGTGCGGACCCTCGCGGCCAAAGCCGCTGTCTTTCGACCCGCCGTAAGGCATAAGGTCCACCCGCGAAGACGAAGTCTCGTTGACATGGACGCCACCGACCCGGAGGCGTCGCGCAGCGGCGAATGCCTGATCAAGCCGGTTTGTAAAAATACCTGTAGCAAGGCCGTAGGGCGTGCCGTTGATCCGGGCAAGGGCGGCATCGAAATCCGAAAAGCGTTCGATGCACATCACAGGTCCGAAGATCTCGCGGCAGCCGACCTTCATCGTCGGGGACACATCGGTCAGCAGCGTCGGCGCGATAACGGCCCCCTGACGCTCGCCCCCGACCAGCAGACGCGCGCCGTCCGCCACCGCATCCCGGATCCAGTCTTCGACACGCATCGCATCCTTCTCGGAAATCAGCGGCCCGGTCGCGCAGCCCGGCTGCGCCGGATCGCCCCAGATCAGCCCCGCCACCATCGGGCGCAGGCGGCGCTCGACCTCTTCGGCAATGCTGTCGTGCACCAGAAGAATCTGGATCGAGGTGCAGACCTGCCCCGCTTTGCGATAGCCCGCACCCAGCACTTTCGGCAAAGCAGCGCCAAGATCGGCATCGGCCGCAAGCAGGGTAAAAGCGATTGAGCCAAGCTCCATCTGCGTGCGACGCAGCCCGGCCTGGCCCTGGATGATCCGCCCCACCCCGGTCGAGCCGGTAAAGGCGACATAGCGCACCCGATCATCCGCCATCGCGGTCGAAACCGCCTGGCCACCGCCGTGGAATACCTGCAAGTAACCTTCCGGCAACCCGGCATCGAGGAACATCTGCGCCAGCATACAGGCCGTGCGCGGCGTCTGGCCCGCAGGCTTCAGGATCACCGTATTGCCGGCACCGAGGGCCGGGGCAAGCTTATGCGTCACTGTATTCAGCGGCGCGTTGAACGGCGTCACGGCCAGCACGACGCCCAGCGGCACCCTCAACGTCAGGGCGACGCGGCGCCCTTGCCCGGGCGCGCCCGCCACAGCCAGCAGATCGCCCGCCAGTCGCCGCGCCTCTTCCGCCGACAGCTTCAGCGTCTGCATGGTCCGCGCGATTTCGTTGCGGCAATCGGCATCGGTGAATCCCGTTTCCGACTGCATGATACGGTGGACCGCATCCGTGCGCTGTTCGAGCAGCACCGCCACCCGGTCAAGGATCGCTCCGCGGTCGAATGGCGTCAGTCTGTCGCCCGCGAAGGCCGCTTCGGAAATGTCGATCATCCGGGCAATCTGCGCGGCAGAGCTCGCCGCCAGATGCGCCACAGGCACCAGACGGAATTTGTCGAGCACATCGGCCACCGGACTCTCGCCCTCGGTCCAGGCACCGCCCAGGAGCATCCCGCAATGGGGCACACCGGCGGTGGATTTCGT
>JAATGA010000233.1 GCA_015654855.1 Rhodobacterales bacterium | reverse complement strand
GCCGAGGTGCAGACCACTGAAGGCAAACTATATTTGTTCGTCGGCATCGACCGGACGAGCAGGTTCGCCGTGACCCAGTTCGTCGACAAGGCCGACAGGAAGACAGCCTGGAAATTCCTTAAGCATATGCTCGAAGCCGTGCCCTGCCAGGTCCACACCATTCTCACCGAGCGAGCCATTGAAGGCGCCATTGGTCCGAGCCAAATGGCGAGCGCAATCCAGTTCGCAGAGCAGCCCCGGAATACCATCTACTCCCGGCCGATACGCTTCGACATGATCTGCGATGCCAACGGGATCGGGCACAGGCTGACACAGCCCAACCGTCCATGGACCAATGGCCAGGTCGAACGGATCAACCGCACAATCAAGGAAGCCACAGTCAGACGCTTCCATTACGACAGCCACGACCAGCTCCGGGCGCACCTGACGGACTTCATGGCGGCCTGCAACTTCGCACGAAGGCTCAAGACCCTCAACAGCCTCACGCCTTACGAATACATCTGCAAGATCTGGACCTCAGAGCCGGATCGATCAATCCTGAACCCGATCCACCAGATGCCGGGACTGAACACCTAGGCCGGGTTCCGACCTACGGCGGGGTAAGCCGCAATTCCGCCAAAATCCTTAACGAAAATCGAATCAAAATGCCCCGACCATGAGTGGAGACCAGGGGCGGTTTATGTCGAAAATGAGGGGGCCAGCGCCGATACTACCTTCAGTTTCGGAGAGTATCCATGTTTTCTGCATGAATTGGGGGCCATTAAGAAACATTAAATGCATCGCGTCGACAATGCGGCGGAGAACAAAGATTTGCCTGTATTTGATCACGGATTGTGGTAAATTCATGGGAACGTCAAGCGGGTCTTGGGTGGGAAGCCGCAAAGCGTATCTGCTGACGCAAGCTAGGGATGCCTTCGGGCAATTACACAGTGAGGGTTGTATAATGTTTAATGTGAATAAATTTGCGAAGGCTGGGGCCATCGCCGCGCTCGTGCTGGGTGGTGCTGGTGCTGCGAACGCTGCTACCGTGACGTTCAGCGCACTGCCGGCAACCGCTGTCGCCGTCGGTCCGGTGTCGGATTGGGGCACCTTTACCGGCTGGGGCACGTATTTCGAAGACGTCACTGGCACGGCCGGTGCGCGCAAGAGCGTCTATCTCGACACTACGTCACCCTACAGCGCCGTCGCTAACGCATGGGCGCAATACGACTACGGTCAGACCTACACGAGCCTGTCGTTCGCCTGGGGTTCGCCGGATGACTTCAACACCGTCGAGTTCCTGCTTAACGGCACAGTTGTCGACAGCTACTCGATTGACCTCAGCACCGACATCGCCCCAGCGATCTATGCCAAGACGGGTGCTCTCGCGACCTTCACTGGCGTAACCTTCGATGCGGTCCGTTTCGCGTCCGAAAACGGACTCTCCTTCGAATACAGCAACGTGTCGCCCGTTCCGGTTCCGGCCGCAGGTCTACTGCTCGTCGGTGCTCTGGGTGGCCTTGCGGCTCTGCGTCGCCGCAAAGCGGCCTAAGCCGCCTTACAGGCGCGACATCGCGCTGAACGATCTGCAAAGGGGCCGCAAGGCCCCTTTGTCATACCGGTGCATCGTCAGCGCAGATTCTCAGTTCCGGCGGGCGCGAAACACCCACAGACGATTGACCGCGAAGCTTGCGGCCGGAACGATGATGAGCGCGGCCAGAAATCCCGCCTGCCAGGGCAGGCCGATCGCGCCGGTGACGATCGCCATGATCGCCATATTACCAAGCAGCCCGCCAAGCGCCGAGACGGCGAAGCGCAGCATCCGCGCCCCGTCGGTGCCCGGCCGGCGAAAGACCCAGCGGCTCTGGCCCAGCCAGCTCGCTCCGAGCGCGATGAGAAAGGCCACCCCGTTCGCCGGTGCCGGCGGCAGCCCGAATCCGGTGATCGCCGTTCGCAAAACCAGGTAATGCACCGCCGTCGCCGTCAGCCCGATGATGCCGAACCGCAGGATCTGTGCCGCGATCTCTGCCCTCACCCCGGTATCCCCGCAGGCCGCGGGATCGCGGCCTCAGGCTGCGGGCGGGGGGCAAAGCCGCCGGCGTCGCGCACCAGATAGATCGGGCGCTGCTTCACCTCGATATAAAGCCGCCCCAGATATTCGCCGATCACCCCCAGCGAGAGCAGCTGCACCGCGCCAAGCAGCAGCATCACCACCATGAGCGAGGCATAGCCCGGAACGTCGCGCCCGAAGATGACAGTGCTGATGACGATTTCCAGCATATAAAGGATGGCGCCAGCCGCGACCGCAAGTCCGGCATAGGTCCAGACCCTGAGCGGCATTGTCGAAAAGCTCGTCACCCCATCGAGAGCGAAATTCCACAGCCGCCAGTAGCTGAATTTGGTGGTGCCGGCGGCGCGCGCCGGCCGCTCATAGGGGACGGCGATGCTGCGAAAGCCCACCCAGGCGAAGATGCCCTTCATGAAACGGTTGCGTTCGCGCAATTGCCGGGTCGCCTCCAGCGCCGCCCGGTTCATCAGGCGGAAATCGCCGGCATTCTCCTGGATCTTCTGCTGCGAAAGCCGGTTGAAGACCTTATAGAACAGCCCCGCCGTCATCCGCTTCACCCCGGTGTCCGAGCGTCTTTCGGTGCGCTGGCCGTAAACGATGTCATATCCTTCGCGCCAGAGTCGGACGAAATCGAGAAGCAATTCCGGCGGATCCTGAAGATCGACATCCATCGGCACCACCGCATCGCCCTGGGCGAAATCGAGCCCGGCAGTCAGCGCGGCCTCCTTGCCGAAATTGCGGGTGAACCGCACGAGGCGCAGGCGGGGATCGGTCTGCATCTCGGTGTGAATCGTCCCGACGGTGCTGTCG
>JAATGA010000296.1 GCA_015654855.1 Rhodobacterales bacterium | reverse complement strand
TTTCGCCTATGACCAGATGCTGGAGCCGGGCAACAAGGAAGGCGAGGCGCTGATCATGGGCGCCGTCGATGCGCTGGTCACCCAGACCAAAAGCGTCGAGCGCGCCGTGGCCGCCCTTGGCCTGAGCAAGATCGAATTCGAAGGCTCCGACAGCCTCGACAACCCCAACGCCGTCTTCCAGTGAGGATGCGATGATCGTCTGCCATTGTCAGAACATCAGCGACCACGACATCCGCAGCGCGGTGGACTGGATGCGCGCCTCTGACCCCGAAACGATCATCACCCCCGGCAAGATCTATCACGCGCTTGGCAAACGTGCCGATTGCGGCGGCTGCATGCCACTGATTCTGGACACGATGCGGGGCTGCGACAGTTTCGGCGTGGCGGATGCCGGCGAGGTTCCCTCCACCCTGCGACAGATGCGGTCACGGCGGCTGGCACGGGTCTGACCGGTTCGTGATCGCGCGGGGCCGGGGCGCCGCCGGGATCGCAACGGCCACTGATTTCGTCATCAGTTTCGGGCGGCGATCGGCAGCAGCTGGTCGCGGCTGAGCGGGGCGATTTCGATCCGCGGCGGGGCCGAGGGGTCGATCCACAGGATTTCCGCGATCTCGGCAGCCGGCGCGACCCCTTCGGGGGCGACGCGCAGCCGGAATATCTCGGCCAGGACGCGGTGGCCCGGCTCGTTGGCGGCGGGGGCCTCGAAACGACCGAGGTAGTCGGCCTCTTCCGCGCGGATCGCAAGCCCCAGTTCCTCGGCCAGTTCGCGGGCCAGGGCGGCGGCGGGGGTCTCGCCGGGTTCGATCTTGCCGCCGGCCTGCATGAAGATGCGCGAGCCGCGCTTGCGCACGAGCAGCGTCCGCCCGTCGGGTGCGAGAAGGATGGCCGAGGCGATGCGGATCTCACGGGGCGTCATGTCCGGCCCTCTTGTGTCCAGGCTGCGCGGTCAGGGTATGCCCGGACGCGCGGCGGGGCAACCGCCGGCCCGAAGCCGGACGGGATGGCAGCGCCTGTTCGGGTCATTGCGGCCGTCGGCCTCGCACCGGCGGGGCGGAAGCCGAGTGATTTTCTAAGTTTTAGAATTATTCTAAAAAATTGCCGCACCCCCATGGACAGCCAGTTTCGACCGAATTACCTTCGCCGCCAGACGCAGCAGCGCAGAGATTTCTGCCAATGGAATCGGAGTGATCCATGAAGGGCGACGCCAAAGTCATCGAATACCTCAACGCCGCGCTGCGGTCGGAACTGACCGCCGTCAGCCAGTATTGGCTGCACTACCGGCTTCAGGACGACTGGGGCTTTGGCAAGATCGCGGCCAAGTCGCGCGGCGAAAGCATTGAGGAAATGAACCACGCCGACCGGCTGATCACCCGGATCATCTTTCTGGAAGGGCACCCGAATCTGCAAAAGCTCGACCCGTTGCGGATCGGTCAGAACCTGAAGGAAACGCTGGAGGCCGATCTGGCCGCCGAGAACGACGCCCGCACGCTGTATATCGAGGCGCGCGATTATTGCGTCAGCGTCAAGGATTACGTCTCGAAGGATCTGTTCGAGGATCTGATCGGGGACGAGGAAGGCCACATCGACTTTCTCGAAACCCAACTCGGGCTTTACGAGACGATCGGTGCGGCGAACTACGGCCTGCTCAACGCGCAACCGGCGGACGCGGGCGAAGAAGCGCACTGACCGCAACGCCCTCGAAGTGCGCGGGTGTGGCCCCACAACCGCGCGCTTTCGGGCGACGCAGGCACTTTGCCCGCGCGGGCTTCGCCTTTCGCCCGCATGAGATGCCGGTCTGTGGGCGGGCGGCGAAAAGATCCCCGGGCGGCGCGGCGCTCCTGCGCCGGGGACATCGGATCCGGCGGAACCTTCGCACGAAGAAAGACACTTTGCGGGAGAGTTGCGCTGGCCAGGCCTTTCCTGGGGCAGTGGCTTCGGCCCGGCTGAACTCGGCGCCGTCAGGGCGCCGGGCAGCCGCGGATTTCCACCGCCCGGTCCGGGCCTATGACGGTCACCGTCACCGCCGAGCGGTCGAGCGCGAAGGGCGCGCGATCATCGGCGATCATCTCGGCCATCGCGGTCAACTCGCCGCCCTGCCGCCGGGTCGCGGTCTCGTCCACCCAGATGTCGGGGCCGGCCTCGAAGACCACCGCCTCGTCCGCACCTACGGGGGGCAGGGCCATGCGCGCTGTCAGGTTCAGTCCGCGCTTCGACGGCTCGACCGCGCAGGCGATGGCGGACAGCCCCGCCTCGCGGCCCGAGCGGGGCCGGTCGTCCAGCGCGGCGCGAATCGTCGCGTCGGCGGCGCCGCGCCCCTCCAGCCGGGCGGTCACTTCGACGGCGGCGGGCATACAGATGTCCTTGCAGATCCCCAGATCCACGCGCCCGCGCAGCACCACCGGCAGGGACGGATCGCGCGGAATGACCTCCATCGGCAGGACCAGGCGGTCGTGATAGCCGATGGTGCGCATCCCGTTCGTCGTGAAGACCGTCGGGCGGGGCCAGTGATAGCGTACCGCCCGCAGATTGTCCGAGGCCGACCAGTCGAAGGCCGGCGGGATCCCCGCATCGCCCGGCGCGCGCCAGTAGGTCTTCCACTTCGGCGCGAGGTCCAGCCGCAGCGCGACCATCCGGGCGCCGTCCGCCTGCTGCCAGCCGGGCAGCAGGACGGCCTGCAACACCTCGTCCTGGGTCGTGGCCCCGCCAGGCTGTGCAAACCCCGCGACAAACATGGCAAGAGCGGCCAGCCCGAAGGCGGGACGCGCGGCGACAGGGGGGGCGAGGGTCTTCATGGCCGCGAAGATAGGCATCCCGGCGGTCAAGGGAAATCACTTTCCGGCGAAAGCCCCGCGCACCATGGGCCACCGCTGCGCCGCAGCCCCGCTTTGGGCTTGAGCCGGGGGCGGCCAGCCCCCATCTTTGTCCGGCCCGGATCTGGCGGGCAAAGGGTGGGGGTGCAAAAGGCGCGGGTATGGATCTTGTTGGCAAACTGTTGGTGGCGATGCCCGGGATGGGCGATCCGCGTTTCGAACGCAGCGTCATCCTGATCTGCGCCCATTCCGAGGACGGGGCCATGGGCCTGATCGTCAACAAGCCGGTGCCGGATGTCAGCTTTGCCGGGCTGCTCGACCAACTCGACATTCCCCGCGCGCCCGATGGCCGCGACATCCGCGTGCATTTCGGCGGGCCGGTCGAGCGCGGGCGCGGATTCGTGCTGCATTCCACCGATTACAACGGCAGCCCGACGACGATGCGGATCGAGGGCGGGTTCGCCATGACCGCGACGCTCGACATCCTGGAGGCGCTGGCGCAGGGGATGGGGCCGCGCACGGCGCTGCTGGCGCTTGGCTATTCCGGCTGGGGTCCGGGGCAAATCGAGGCGGAAATCCTGCGCAACGACTGGCTGACCTCGGATGCGGCGAGCGATCTGGTGTTCTCGTCCGACGACCGGGGCAAGTGGACGGGCGTGCTGCGTCGGATGGGGATCGACCCGCTGACGCTTTCTGCCGCCGCGGGCCGGGCCTGAGACCGGACGACCGCGGGCAGACCCGCAGTCGTGCGTGAGGGGCGCGTGTGGCCCCGGTGGGTCCTTTACTCCCCCCAGGGCAGCCAGACCGTCCGCACCGCCGTCGCTTGCGCCAGAAAGGCGCGCGCATCGCCCTCGTCGAACCAGTCGCGGGCGCGGCCGTTGTTGACCCATGTCCGCTTGAGGTTGCCGGCCGAAGCGGCCTCGATCGCCGCCGACAGGTCGGTCGAGGAAAAGCTCCAGACCGCATCGACATCGGCATGGCCTGCCAGTGCCGCCGCGA
>JAATGA010000118.1 GCA_015654855.1 Rhodobacterales bacterium | reverse complement strand
TTCGTCACCGATCGTGGCGAGCCTTTCGGTCGGGCGTTACTTCGCCTCTTCCGGGTGAAGCGCCTTGCACTGGGCGACGACGCTTTCGGCCTGGCGCGACAGGCTCGCCCGTTTCTTGCGCAGGCTGTCGAGCTTGGCCTGTTCGGCGTCGAGGTCGATTGCCCTGGGGCGCGTAAAGGTTTCGGGCCGTTCATCCATGCACATGCGCCGCACCGGCGCCTCGCCCCGCTTGCGCGGCGGCTCGTAGCAGGGCACCCAGACCGGGCGCCAGTCGGTATATTCCTCGATCGCATAGCCGCGACGAATATTGCCCTCGGCCTCGACGATCAGGCGTTCGACCGTGCGCAGGTCGCGGGTGTTCGAGCGGATACACTGCTCTTGCGGCGTGCCGCAGGCGGCGAGGGCCAGAAGGGCAAGGGGGACGAGGCGCAGACGCATCTTCGGAACTCCAATCCTGTCGCCGTCAGGATAGCGCACCGGGCGGCGGCGGCAATGCGGCCTTTTCCTGCGGGCGACGATCTGCCGGGCGGGGAGGATGCCCCCGGGGGAGGAGAAACCCGTCGGGAGAAAACTCCATGGTGCCGCTCTTGGCGGAGCGGTCCACTGCGTTGCGAGGCTGTCATCGACCCTGGTGGGGAAATCGGTTCGCGCCCCACATTTTGTCCGGGTCTTTGCGCCGCGCCCTTTCCCCGCCCGGTTTCGCATGACATTTCCCCCCCTGCGCCGATCTGCTAGGGCAGGGGCGACGCACTGCGACGGATGGGGGCTGCGCGATGACCGGCACGATGGAGGCAGAGAAAGCCGAGGCCGCGGCCTGGTTCCGCACCCTGCGGGACAGGATCGTCGCCGCCTTCGAGGCGCTGGAGGATGCCCATGGCGGGGGCGATGCCGCCGGCCGGTTCGAGGTCACCCCCACCACGCGAGAGGGGGGCGGCGGCGGGTTGATGAGCGTGATGCGCGGCGGCCGGGTGTTCGAGAAGGTCGGCGTCAATGTCTCGACCGTCCACGGCTCCCTGGGCGAGCGGGCGCAAAAGGCGATGACCGCGCGCGGCGTGCCGGGCATGGCGGCGGATCCCCGGTTCCACGCCAGCGGCATCAGCCTTGTCGCGCATATGGCCAACCCCCATGCCCCGGCGGTGCATATGAACACCCGGATGTTCTGGACCCCCGGCGCCTGGTGGTTCGGTGGCGGGGCGGATCTGAACCCGGCCATCGAATACGCGCTCGACACCGCGCATTTCCACGACACCCTGCGCCTGGCCTGCGATGCCCATGCGCCCGATTACTATGGACGCTTCAGGGCCTGGGCGGACGAATATTTCTTCATCCCGCATCGCGGTCGGGCGCGCGGGGTCGGCGGCATCTTCTACGACGATCTGAATACCGGCGACTGGCAGGCGGATTTCGCCTTCACCCGCGCCGTGGGCGAGGCTTTTCTGCCCGCCTTCCTGCCGCTGGCCGACCGGCGGGCCGAGATCCCCTGGGACGCGGCCGACCGCGAGGCGCAACTGATCCATCGCGGGCTTTATGCCGAATACAATCTCGTCTACGACCGGGGCACGAAATTCGGGCTGGAAACCGGCCACCACCCCGAGGCGGTTCTGATGAGCCTGCCTCCGCTGGCGAAATGGGTGTGACCATGGCCGATCTTGTGGTGAAAGCGGCCTATGCGACCGTGGCCGAAGAGGATGGGACCCGCTTCGTCGGCTTTGTCGACGCGCTGGATGAACATTACGTCCTGTTCCGCCAGCCCCTGACCGGCGGGCCGGTCTGGTTCGAGGTCAATGACGAGGACTTCGGCGCCGATGACGCCGTGGCACTGGCGGCTGTGGCCGATGGCAGCCTTGAGATCGCGATCCGGCCCGAAAAGGCCGGGCGCTTCGGTTATGCCGGCAGCGTGGCGGTGCGGCTGAAGGCCTGCGAGGGGGCCGAGGCGGCGCTGGAGGCCTTGGCCGGAATGCTGGATCTGCGTTGACCGATGTCCGCGCCTTGCGGAAAGGCCGGGGGTTTCACCCCCCCCCGGATCCCCATGGGATACTTCAGCCAGGATGAAGGGATCAGGCGCCCCGCACCGCCTCGACCATCCGGGCCACGTTTTCGGGGTCGGCGTCCGGCGTGATGCCATGGCCGAGGTTGAAGATATGCGGGCCGCCTTTGAAGGCGCGGACCACGGCCTTCGTCGCCTCGATCAGGGCGGGGCCGCCGGTGACGAGGTGGTGGGGGGCAAGGTTGCCCTGCACGCAACCGTCGATCTGCACATGGGTCGCGGCCCAGACCGCATCGACCGAATTGTCGAGCGCCACGCAATCCGCCCCCGTCGCGCGGGCGAAGCCCTGCGCGCGGGGGCCCGCCTCGCGCGGGAAGGCGATGACCGGCAGGCCGGGGTGGCGGGCCTTGAGTTCGGCCACGATCCGCGCAGCGGGCTTCAGGGCGAAATCGTCGAAATCCTGGCCCTTGAGGCTGCCGGCCCAGCTGTCGAAGAGTTTGACCACCTCGGCCCCGGCCTTCACCTGTTCGGACAGGTAGTCGATGGTTGCCTCGGTCAGCAGGTCGATCAGCGCGGAAAAGGTTGCGCGATCCGCCGTTTTCAGGGCGTGGGCCGGTCCCTGGTCCGGCGTGCCGCGTCCGGCGATCATATAGCTCGCCACCGTCCAGGGCGCGCCGGCGAAGCCGATCAGCGTGGTCTCGGCCGGCAATGCGCGGGCGAGGATGCGGACGGTTTCATAGACCGGCGACAGCGTGTCGTGGATTGCGGCTTTCGGGCGCAGAGCGGCGAGTTCGGCAGGGGTCGTCACGGTCGACAGGCGGGGCCCTTCGCCCGCCTCGAACCGCAGATCGAGGCCGAGCGCCTGGGGTAAAAGCAGGATGTCGGCGAAGAGGATCGCCGCGTCGAAGCCGTAGCGGCGGATCGGTTGCAGCGTGACCTCGGCCGCGAGATCGGGAGTATAGCACAGCGACAGGAAATCCCCGGCCTTTTCCCGCGTGGCGCGGTATTCCGGCAGATAACGCCCCGCCTGCCGCATCATCCAGATCGGCGGGACAGGCAGGGTCTCGCCCTTCAGCGCGCGCAGGATGGTCTTGGTCATGGCAGTCGTCTCCCTTGGCTTGCCCCTGACTTGACGCCTGCGCGCGCGAAGTCAAGCCGCGCGGGGCGCGGGCGGGCGCGGCAGGATGTCCCGGCGGCACCGGGCGGCTTGTCGATGCGATCACGGCGATGTTACAGGATGATACCGGGAAGTTTCACCCGGCCCATTTTTGCCGGAGATAACGATTTGACGGATCTGTCCTTTACCCGCGTCGGCACCGGTCGGCTGGTCATGGTCTATGTCGGGGCCTTCATAGCGGGACTGATCCTTGTGATCGGAATTTATTTCATTGCCGAGACCTGGTTCAACTTCTCGGCCAAGTCCGGGGCGATGGGGGTGATCCTGCCGATGATCGGCGGCATGATGGTCGGCCAATACCAGGTCAGCCGCGAGAAGGCATACCCGGCTTCGGGGCGGGCCTGGAAACTGGCGCTGATCTGCGCGGTTCTGACCATCCTTTTGCAGCTCGGCCTGGTCGCGGCGGCCATCGGTTCGGGTCAGATGGACGGCACCCTGCCCGGCGGGCGGTTCGACACGGATGAGCAGCGCATCTTGGCCATTATGGCCGCCGCCTTCCTGGTGATCGACACATTGGTCATTCGCCTCGGTATCCGCATGGGGATCAGGCAGGGGCTGAAGCAGCAGGCGCAACTGGCAAAGCGGCAAGGGGCTGACCGCCGGCCGCATCGTTGACGCATTCACCACGGGCGCCAATCTGTCGCGGTTGAAAGAGGCTGCCGCGGAGGCTATGGCTCGGCCTTATGACCCATATGCCCTCGCCCCAGTCGCCCCTTCGGATCGGAACCCGCGGCTCGCCGCTCGCCCTGGCCCAGGCCGAAGAGACGCGCGCCCGGCTGATGGCCGCGCATGACCTGCCCGAAGCCGCCTTCCATATCGAGGTGATCCGCACCACAGGCGACAATGCCGCGCTGATCGCCGCCGACCGCCCGCTGAAAGAGATCGGCGGCAAGGGCCTGTTCACCCGCGAAATCGAAGAGGCGCTGACGTTCGGGGCCATCGACATCGCCGTCCATTCTATGAAGGACATGCCTACCTTGCAGCCCGAGGGCCTGATCCTCGACTGTTATCTGCCGCGCGAGGATGTGCGGGATGCCTTTGTGTCCTTTGCTTACGCCAATCTGGCCGCGTTACCCGAGGGAGCGGTCGTGGGGTCCTCGTCGTTGCGGCGTCGGGCGCAGCTTGCGAACCGCCGGCCGGATCTGCGGCTGGTAAACTTTCGGGGCAATGTGCAGACCCGGCTGAAGAAGCTGGGCGAAGGCGTGGCCCAGGCGACCTTCCTCGCCATGGCCGGGCTGAACCGGCTGGGCCGGCCCGAGGCGGCACGCTCGGTCATCGCGCCCGAGGAGATGCTGCCCGCTGTCGCCCAGGGCGCCATCGGGATCGAGCGTCGGTCGGCCGATACGGCGACCGCCTGTCTGCTGGCCGCGATCCACGACTGCCCGACCGGCGAGCGGCTGGCGGCCGAGCGCGCCTTCCTCGCCAGGCTCGACGGATCCTGCGAGACGCCGATTGCCGGGCTTGCGATTCTTGAAGGCGGGGATCTGTGGCTGCGCGGCGAGATCCTGCGGCCCGATGGCAGCGAGGCCATTCGCGGCGAGATCCGGGGGCCGGTCGCCGACGGCGCGGCGCTTGGCGTCGAACTGGCCGCGCGGCTGCTGGCGCAGGCACCGGCGGGCTTTCTGCGCTGAACCGGCGCGGGCGGGGCGGTTCGTCGCCGCGCCGGATCCCGCAGGATTGTTAACCAATTTATCAGGATTTGCCGGCAACATCGTGAAAGCCGCACCGGAACCGCGGGCAATGGGCGCGGCCATGGAATATGCGGGGCTTTGTGATATTGCCGCACCGGGCAATATATGGCGATTACGGTGGGCGGGTTGCGCATATTCCAGGCAACAGACCGCCGGAACGTTGCTTGACGCGACGAGAAGCCTTTGCCGCCCCGTGCGCGCCAGGCTATAAGCAGGACACTGAAATCGGGCGCTTCGGCTTCCGCGTTGTAGGTAGGATGCAGGTTTAATGGGATTTGGCAGCGGTATCGTGGCCTTGGGCGTCAGCCTTCTGGTCGCAGTCGTTCTGGTTCTGACGCAGAAATTCCATGGCAAGCTGACGATTGACGGACAAAGCGGCGTGCAGAAGGTTCACAGCCGCCCCACGCCGCGTGTTGGCGGGGTTGCTGTGGTCTGCGGTGTCCTGGTCGGCGGGGCTTTCCTGCCTCTGGGGGCGGCGCATCTTTGGGCGATGATCGCGCTTTCGGCGATTCCAGCCTTTGCCTCGGGCCTGATCGAGGATCTGACCAAGCGGGTCGGGCCGAAATGGCGGCTTCTGGCGACCATCGGTTCGGGTCTCGCCTTCTCGATGCTGACCGGGCTGCACTTGGGCGAACTGGGCATCCCGGGGGTCGATTTCCTTATGTCCTACAGCGCCTTCTCGATCCTGTTCACGGCCTTCGCCATCGGCGGGATCGCCAATGCGCTGAACATCATCGACGGGGTGAACGGGCTGGCCTCGGGCACCGGGATCATCGTGCTTCTCGGCTTCGCCGCGGTTGCGGGGCTGGAAGGGGATATGGCGATCCTGGCGATCTGTCTGATGTCGGCGGCGGCGCTGCTCGGCTTTTTCCTGATGAACTTTCCGGCGGGGCGGATCTTTCTCGGCGACGCCGGGGCCTATTCGACCGGCTTCCTTCTCGCGGTGATCGCCGTGGCGCTGCCCGCCCGCAACCCCGAGATCTCGCCCCTGATCGGGCTTATCGCGCTGGCCTATCCGGTCATCGAGACCGGGGTTTCGGTGCATCGCCGGATGGTGCGCGACGGATCCAGCCCCGGACAGCCCGACCGGCTGCACCTGCACAGTCTCGTCTACCGCAGCCGCGCGCGGCAGGCGGCGGGCCGGATTGGTCACCCCGCACTGCGCAGCGGCATGACCAGTGTCATGCTCTGGCCGCTGCCGCTGCTTTCGGTCGCGGCGATGGTGGCGATGCGCAACAATACGGGGATGTTGCTGCTGTCGCTGCTGGCGATGATGCTGATATATCTGAACGTCTATCGCCGCGTGGCGCTGCTGCGCAGCCCCCTGCGGCACCAGGTGGAGAGGCCGGCGTCGCTGCCCCTGGGAGAGTTCGCGCGTCCCAACCGCTGACCGGTCTGACGGTCGGGATCGCGGCCGTCCCCGCGCCGATGCTGGTTGGCCGGTCCGGGCGCGGTGTTCCCGCAGTCCTGTGGCGGGACAAGGCTTGGCTGTCGGGCGTCGGAAAACAATCCGCTCTCTGGCCTGAGGCTGGGCTGACCGCTGGGGCTGCCTTATCCCGGCCGTGACCTTATCCCGATCATAATTGTCGGAAACCTGCGCCGGGACGATTGCCATCGTCCGGGGGCGCGGTATACACCGCCACGGACCCGCCAGCCATCGACGCAGGAAGCCCGTCGGTCCCGCCCGCCCGGAAACGATGCGGGGTGGAATTTGGTCAACGCGGGATCTGAACCGATGAATGCGACGACGAACTGCTTTCCCGGGACAAAGGCCATCGGCACCGATCTGCCGGCTTTCGAATTCCGGGGCAAAGGTGGCATTCTGTTCGCCGAAGGCGAGCCGATGCCGCTGGCCGGCGGCACGCGGGCGGACCTGGCGGATCGCATCGCCGCAGGCCTGGCCGGGCAGGACGGAGCGGTGGCGGCCGGTGCGATCCCCTTTCTCGCCGGCGATGCGGACGCCTTTCAGGTGGCGCGGGTCGGGCGCCGCGCGGCACGACAACCGGGATCCGCGCTGTCTGGAGGGGCGACGAACGGTGCCGCCTGGGATCTTCGCGAACAACCGACAGGCGCGGAATATGCCGGCGCGGTGACCCGCGCGCTGCGCCTGATGGCCGAAGGCGTGGCAGAGCCCGATGGCCTGCGCAAAATCGTGCTCGCCCGCAGCATCCTCGTTCGCGCGCCGGCCGCCATAGACCTGCCGGCGGTGCTGGACCGGCTGTCGGCGGATCCGATGGTCACCGCCTTTCTTGTGCGACTGCCCGATGTGGCGGGCGCAGCGCGCCATCTGGTCGGGGCGACGCCGGAGCTTTTGCTGTCGAAGACCGGAGCCAGGATCGCTTCGCATCCGCTGGCGGGTTCGGCCCGGCGGGACGGCGCTGACCCGGGCGCCGACCGCGCTGCCGCCGCCGCCCTCGATACCTCGGAAAAGGACCGGCGCGAGCATCGCTATGTCACCGAATTAATCCTGGACACCCTGGCGCCCTGGTGCCGCAGCCTCGGCTGCCCCGAGGGAACGGTACTGACCTCGACCCGCAGCATGTGGCACCTCGGCACCCGGATCGAGGGCGAATTGCGTGATCCCGATACGCCCTCGGCGGTGCTGGCGGTCGCGCTGCATCCGACGCCCGCCGTCTGCGGCGTGCCGCAGGATCGGGCGGCGGCAGAGATCGGGCGGCTGGAACTTTTGCCGCGCGGGTTCTATTCGGGCGCTGTGGGCTGGTCCGATGCCAAAGGCGATTGCGACTGGTTCGTCACCATCCGCTGCGCCGAGGTGTCGGGCGCGAGTGCACGGCTCTATGCCGGGGCGGGGGTCGTCGCAGGGTCCGACCCCGAGGCGGAACGTGCGGAAACGGCGGCGAAATTTTCCGCATTGCTCGCGGGCCTTGGTCTCGACACGACAGGGGAACAATAAGCATGGATCAGCCGAAGAAACGTCTGCCGGGCATCGCGGCCTATTCTCTGCCCGTGGCCGCCGACCTGCCGCAAGCCCGTGCGCAGTTCCGGCTGGACCCCGGCCGGGCAACGCTGTTGATCCACGACATGCAGCGGTATTTTTGCGCGCCCTATCCGGCGGGGGAAAGTCCGATCGCGCCGGTTACCGCCCATATCGCGGCGCTGGCGACAGCCGCCCGCGCGGCAGGCGTGCCGGTGTTCTATACTGCGCAAGAGGTGCGGCAGGACCGCCGCGATCGTGGCCTTCAGGCGGAACTCTGGGGGCCGGGGATGCAGGAGGCGGAAACCCAGGCGCCGATCCTCGCCGCGCTGACGCCGGAACCGGGCGATCATGTGCTGGTCAAGCACCGCTACAGCGCTTTTCAGCGGTCGAACCTTGAGCCGCTGATGCGGGTTCGGGGGCGGGATCAGCTGATCGTCTGCGGCGTCTATGCCCATATCGGCTGTATGCTGACGGCGGCCGAAGCCTTCATGCGCGATATCGAGCCGTTCTTCGTCGCCGATGCCCTGGCCGATTTCAGCCGTGAGAAACACGATATGGCCGTCGCCTGGGTCGCCGCGACCTGCGGTGTGCCGCTGTTGACGGCGGATGCGATCAGCGCGCTGTCGCGCTGATCGTCCTGCGCTCAGCCCCAGGTGCGGTCGAGCAGCGAGATCCAGTTCTTCCAGGCGAGTTTTTCGATCAGATCCTCGCCATAGCCATGGTCGCGGAAGGCTTGCAGCAGACGCGGCAGACCCGCCACATCGGTGATCCCGTCCGGCATGGTCGCCCCGTCGAAATCGGAACCGAGGCCGACGTGATCCTCGCCCAGGATCGACAACAGATGATCGACATGGGCCATGATCGGGTCCCAGCCGATGCCCGACCCCTTCTTGCCGTCGGCCCGCAGGAAACTGGTGGCATAGTTCAGCCCGACCATGCCCTTCGTTTCGGCGATCTGGCGCAACTGCCGGTCGGTCAGGTTGCGCGCCGTCGCGGTGATGGCATGGGCGTTGGAATGGGTGGCGACCAGCGGCGCGTCCGAGATCGCGGCCACATCGTCAAAGCCCTTTTCGTTCAGATGGCTGAGATCGACCATGATCTTCAGCGCGTTGCACTCGCGGATCAACCGCTTGCCCGCCTCGGTCAGCCCTGGCCCGGTATCGGGCGAGGAGGGGAACCGGAACGGCACGCCATGGCCGAAGATCGTGGGCCGCGACCAGACCGGCCCCAGCGAGCGCAGACCGGCCTGGTGCCAGAAATGCAGCGCATCGAGGTCGGCGTCGATGGCCTCGGCCCCTTCCATATGAAGGATCGCGGCGATCTTGCCCTCGGACATGGCCAGCAGGATGTCGGCGGTGGACCGACAGATCGTCAGTTCCCCGGTCCGCTCCAGCCATGTCAGCAGCGCCGCCTCGGCCAGGGCCACCGGCGCCGCCTGTTCAAAGTCGATCAGCGCGGGCAGAGGCACGTCATACGGCGGGTTGTCCATCAGTGCGTCGTAGTTCAGCCCGTTCTCGTCCGGCGGCGAGGGGATCCAGATCGCGAAGAAACCGCCGGCAAAGCCGCCCGTCTTCATCCGGGGCAGGTCGAGTTGACCCTTGCCCTCTCCGGTCCGCCAGATCGTGTCGCGGTTGGCGGGATCGCGCAGCAAGCGCAGCAGAAAGTCGTTATGGCCGTCGAATACGGGGATCATTGCACAGGTGCCGGTTTATAGCCCTCGCTCGCGGCGAGGAGTTGTTGCGTATAGGGTGTCGTCGCCTGATGCGCGCGGAGCGCGTCGCGGGTCAGTTCCTCGACCGCCTGGCCGTGCTGCATCACCAGAAGGCGGTCGCACATATGGGCGACGACCGCAAGGTCATGGCTTACCATCACATAGGTCAGCCCGCGCTCGGTGCGCAGCCGGTCGAGCAGGTTCAGAACCTCGGCCTGGATCGAGGCGTCCAGCGCGCTGGTCGGTTCATCCAGCAGCAGGACCTGCGGTTCCAAGATCAGCGCGCGCGCCACCGCCACCCGCTGCCGCTGCCCGCCCGACAACTGATGCGGATAGCGGAAGCGGAACGAGGGGCCGAGGCCCACCTCGGTCAGGGCGCGTTCGATCCGCGTCTCGTGGTCGGTGAAGCCGTGGATGGCCAGCGGCTCGGACAGCACCCGGTCGACGGTGTGGCGTGGGTGCAGCGAGGCATAGGGGTCCTGGAACACCATCTGCACCCGGCGGTAGAAATCGGGGCTGCGGGGGCTGGTCAGCTCCTTGCCGTCAATCAGCAGATGGCCGGCGCTGGTCGGCGCCAGCCCGCAGATCGCGCGCAGCACGGTCGATTTGCCCGAGCCGCTTTCGCCGACGATGCCATAGCTTTCGCCCCGGGCAACGGCGAAGCTGACCCCTCGCACGGCGCGGACGCCGCCGTCGAAGGTGACGTGAAGGTCGCGGATGTCGATCATGTTCACAGCGCCCAGGCCCCGTCACGGTTCAGCGTCGGCAGCGGCCGCACGTCGTTGTCGAGTTTCGGCAGGCAGTTCAGCAGGCCCTGCGTATAGGGATGCTTCGCCCGCGACAGTTCGGACGCCTTCAACTCCTCGACCACGCGGCCGGCATACATCACCAGCACCCGGTCGCAGAAGCTGGAAACCAGCCGCATGTCGTGGCTGATGAAGATCAGGCCCATGCCGCGATCCGCCACCAGACGGTCGAGGATGCGCAGAACCTCGATCTGCACGGTCACGTCCAGCGCGCTTGTCGGTTCGTCGGCGATCAGCAGGTCGGGCTCGGTGACCAGCATCATCGCGATCATCGCCCGCTGGCCCATCCCGCCCGACAATTCGTGCGGATAGGCGCGGAAAACGCGTTCGGGGTCGCGGATCTGCACCGCCTCCAGCATGGCGATGGCGCGGGCCTTCTTTTCCGACCGGCTGGAATGGCCGTGGAATTTCAGCGCCTCCATGATCTGCGAGCCGATGGTCATCACCGGGTTCAGGCTGAACTTGGGGTCCTGCATGACCATCGACATGCGACCGCCGCGCAAGGACCGCATCTCGGCGCGCGAGGCGTTCAGCAGGTTGATCCCGTCGAAGCTCAGCCGGTCGGCGGCGATCATGCCCGGCGGCGGCGTCAGGCCGAGGATGGCGCGGCCGGTCTGGCTTTTGCCCGATCCGCTTTCTCCGACGATGCCAAGACGCTCGCGGCCCAGGGTGAAGGTGACGCCTCGCACCACCTCGGACGGGCCGCGGCGGGTCGGGAAGGTCACGCGCAGGTTCTCGACGGTCAGCAGGGTCATTTGCGCGCCCTCCTCATTTGCGTGCCTTCGGATCGAGGACATCGCGCAAACCGTCGCCGAGGAAGTTGAACCCCAGCGAGACCGCGAAGATGGCGAGGCCCGGCATGGTGGCGACCCACCACTGGTCGACGATGTATTTGCGCCCCGTGGCGATCATCGCGCCCCATTCCGGCATCGGCGGCTGCGCGCCAAGGCCAAGGAAGCCAAGACCCGCCGCCGTCAGGATGATCCCCGCCATGTCGAGCGTGACGCGGATGATGACCGAGGGCAGGCACAAGGGCACCACATGGCCCCAGATGATCCGGGGGCTGCGGGCGCCCTGAAGGCGGATCGCGTTGATGTAATCCTGGCCGCGGATCGTCAGCGTCTCGGCCCGCGCCAGCCGCGCATAGGGTGGCCAGGAGGTGATGGCGATGGCGATGATGGCGTTCTCGATGCCAGGCCCCAGGGCCGCGACGAAGGCCAGCGCCAGGATCAGGCGCGGGAAGGCCAGGAAGATGTCGGTCAGCCGCATCAGCGCCGCATCGACCCAGCCGCCGAAATAGCCGGCGGTCGTGCCGACGGCCAGGCCGATGGGCGTGGCGATCACCGCCACCAGGATCACCACCACCAGCGTCAGGCGCGAGCCGTGGATCACCCGCGACAGGATGTCCCGCCCCTGGTCGTCGGTGCCCATCCAATGCGCCCAGGACGGCGGCAGCAGCCGCTCGGTCCTGAGATCGCCGCCCTGGATCGGGTTGTAGGGCGCAAGCAACGGCGCGAAGATCGCAACGAGGATCAGCGCCAGGATGATGACCAGCCCGACCATGGCAAGCGGGTTCGAGCGAAACGTCAGCCAGGTGCGATAGACCTGCCCCAGCCGCGCCTGACGGCGCGAGGCGGGCTGTTCGGACAAAAGCCATTCGCGGCGCGGCGACAGGGCGGGGGTTTCGGGGGAAAGGGTCATCTGCGCCTCCGCACACGGGGGTCGAGCAGCGAATATAGCAGGTCCGAGAAGAGGTTCAGCCCGACGAAGCACAGCCCGATCAGCAGCGTGCCCCCGAGGACCGCGTTCATATCGGCGTTTTGCAGGCTGTTGGTCAGATACATGCCAAGGCCGGGCCAGGAAAACACCGTCTCGGTCAGAACCGAGCCTTCCAGCAGGTGGGCGTAGGACAGGGCCACCACCGTCACCAGCGGCACGGCGGCGTTGCGCAGGGCATGGACCCAGATCACCCGCCATTCCGGCACGCCCTTGACGCGGGCGGCGGTCACATATTCCTGCGCCAGTTCCTGCAACATGAAGCTGCGGGTCATCCGGCTGATATAAGCCATCGAGAAATATCCCAGCAGGCAGGCCGGCAGCGCCAGGTGCGAGACCACATTGCCGAAGGCCGCCCATTTGCCCTGGACCGCCGTGTCCCACAGCAAAAGCCCGGT
>JAATGA010000211.1 GCA_015654855.1 Rhodobacterales bacterium | reverse complement strand
CCCGTCTCGATCGCCGAAGCGATCGCGCTTCTCGCGGAATACGGCGAGGAGGGGAAGATCATTGCCGGCGGTCAGAGCCTGGTGCCGTCGATGAACTTTCGCCTGGCCCGGCCAGAGACGTTGATTGACATCAACAATATCGCCGAGATTCAGGGCGTGCGCGACATGCCCGACCATCTGGAGATCGGCGCCGTCACGCGGCACGCGACCTTTCACCGCCCCGTCACGCCATGCCCGCTGGGGCGGATGCTGACGAAGGTCGTCGCGAATATCGCCCATTACCCCATCCGCCAGCGCGGCACCTTCGGCGGCTCGCTGTCCCATGCCGACCCGGCATCGGAATGGTGCCTCGTCGCCACGACCATGGGTGCCGAGATGGAAATCCACGGGCAGTCCGGCGCGCGGCGGGTGCCGGTTGCAAGATACTTCCGGGGCACCTTCGTGACCGATGTTGGCCGCGACGAATTGCTTGCCCGCATCCGCCTGCCGAAGCTGTCCGAAGGCTGGGGCACTGGATTCTACGAATTTTCGCGTCGCAAGGGGGATTTCGCCCTGGCCATGTCGCTGGCCGCGCTGAAGGTCGAGGGTGGCACGATCCGGGGCGCGCGCCTTGGTCTTGGCGCCGTCGGTGCGCATCCGTTGCGGCTCGAGGCGCTGGAGGCTGCGCTGATCGGCAAGCTTGCCACGGCCGAAACCTTTGTGGCCATCGGCGATCAGGCGCGTGGCATGGTGACGCCCTCGGGCGACATCCACGGCTCGGCCGAATACCGGATGGAGTTGGTCGGGACGGTGATTTCCCGCGCCCTTATTCAGGCGGCGGAGGATGCGGCATGAGCTGGATCGGACGCACCCTGCCGCGTCTGGAGGATCCGGCCCTGCTGAAAGGGTTCGGGCGGTATTTCTCGGACCTGGCCCATGGCGCCCATGCGGTGAAATTCGTGCGCAGCCCGATGGCTGCGGGCGAGATCACCGGGATCGACGCGCCCGCCCCAGAGGACATCGACGGTTATATCTTCCTGGCTGCCGATCTGGCAGCGACCGGGGTGCGCCCGGTGCAGGCGATCCTGGACCGGCCTGATTACCGCCGGGTGCCGCATCCGGCGCTGGCGTCCAACCGGGTGGTTTTTACCGGCCAGGCGGTTGCCATGGTCGTGGCGGAAACCGAGGCGCTGGCCGAGGATCTGGCCGAGCAGGTCTTTGTCGATATCGAGCCTGAAGATCCGGTCATCACCATCGAACAGGCCCTGGCCGAGGGTGCGCGCCCCGTGCATCCCGAAACGCCCGAAAACATCATGGTCGAGGGGCGGATGCGCACCCCCGGCGTCGATCCTGCCTTTGCGGAAGCCGCCTGCGTGATCGAGCTGAACCTGCGATCCTCGCGCCAGACGGCCATGCCGATGGAGGCGCGGGGCGGGGTCGTCGAATATGATGCGGCGAGCGGTCGGGTCACGCTTTATGCCTCGGTCCAGATGCCGCATATGCTGCGCACCGGGTTGGCCGATGCGCTGAACATCGACGAAGGGCTGCTGCGGGTCGTGGCGCCGGATGTGGGCGGCGGTTTCGGGTCGAAGATGGCGCTGTTCCCGGAATATGTCGCCCTGGTCTGGGCGGCGTTCCGGCTGAAACGGAAGCTCGCCTGGATCGAGGACCGGCGCGAGAATTTCCTGGCGGGTTCCCATTCTCGCGACCAGAACTTCATCGTGCGCGGGGCGTTCAGCGCCGAGGGTCGTCTGCTGGCGGTGGACGCCGATATGCGGTCGAATGTGGGAGCGTTCTCGGTCTATCCCGTCACCTGCGGGGTCGAGCCTCTGATGGCCTTCGCCGAACTGCCGGGGCCGTATAATTTCAGCCATTACGGCGCGCGATCGGTGGGCGTCACCTCGAACACGGCGATGATGGCACCCTATCGCGGCGTGTCGCGACCGATGCTGACGCTCAGCATGGAACAGATGATGGACCGGGCGGGGGCGAAGCTGGGCATCGACCCGCTCGACATGCGCCGGCGCAATCTGATCACTAAATTCCCCCATACCTCGCCCACCGGGCTGACCTTCGACGAGGCGTCCTATCTGGAGGCGATGGAGGCGGCGGTGAAGGTCGCGGATTACCCGGAGTTCCGCGCCCGCCAGGCCGAGGCCCGCAAACAGGGCCGCTACCTGGGCATCGGTCTGGCGGTGTTTTCCGAGCGCACCGGCTATGGCACGCCCGCCTTTGCCGCGCGAAAGATGGCCATCGTCCCGGGATACGAGACGGTGGATTGCGAGATGGGGCCTTCGGGCCATGTCACGCTGAAGATCGGCGCCTCACCGCATGGCCAGGGGCTGAAAACGGCGCTGGCCCAGCTTGTGGCGGACCGGATCGGTATCGCGCCCGAACAGGTTCGCGTGATTGCGGGCGACACCGATGCGACCCCCTACGGCTGGGGCACCTTCGCCAGCCGGTCGATGGTGATTTCCGGCGGGGCCAGCATGTTCGCCGCCGACAAGGTGGCCGACAAGCTGCGCGAGATCGCCGGCCGGATGCTGGAGGTCGCGCCCGACACCATCCGGCTGGAGGATGGGCTGGCGGTGGCCGAGGGCACCAACCTAAGCCTGTCGATCGCAGAACTTGCTCGCGCGATCCACAATCAAAGCCACAAATTCCCGGGCCTGGAACCGGGGATCAGGACGCAGGGGTTCTACGACCCGCCCGGCACATTTTCGAACGCGACGCATGTCTGCGAGGTCGAGGTCGATATCGAAACCGGCGGGGTGAAGATCGACCGCTTTATCGTGGTCGAGGATGCGGGGGTTCTGATCAACCCGATGATCGTCGACGGCCAGATCGCAGGCGGCGTGGCCCAGGGCATCGCCGGGGCGCTGTATGAGGAAATGGTCTACGACGAATTCGGCACGCTGCTGACCAGCTCGCTTGCCGATTATCTGCCGCCGACCTGCGCCGAGATCCCGCCGATCGAGATCCACCACATGGTCACCATCTCGCCCGAAAGCGTCACCGGCGCCAAGGGCGTGGGCGAGGGCGGCACCATCGGCGCGCCTGCCGCCATCATCTCGGCGATCACCGACGCGCTTTCTCCCTTCGGGGTCGAGATCAATATCATCCCCGCAACGCCGGACCGCATCAAGGCCGCGCTACGCGAAGCCAGGGGCAAAAAACAATGAACCAGAAGCTCGATATCAAGCTGAATGTGAACGGCAAATCCTGCGCGGTCTCGGTCGAGCCGCGCCGCAACCTGGCCGATACCCTGCGCGACGATCTGGGTCTGACCGGAACCCATGTCGGATGCGAACACGGGGTCTGCGGGGCCTGCACGGTGCTGGTCGACAACCGCCCGGTGCGATCCTGCCTCGCCTTCGCCTGCCAGTTGGAAGACCGCAAGATCGAAACGGTCGAAAGCCTGGCCGACGGCGACACCCTGCATCCGCTGCAACAGAAGTTCTGGGAACTGCACGGGCTGCAATGCGGGTTCTGCACGCCGGGGATGCTGATGCTCGCCGCAGGTGCGCTGCGCGAGAACCCCGATATGGATGACGAGGAAATCCGTGAGATCATGTCCTCGAACCTTTGCCGCTGCACGGGGTATCAGAACATCCTGAAGGCCGTGCGCGCCGCCGCCGACGTTTTGCGCCAGGAGGCCAGGGGATGACCGAAAACGCGCCGAACCTGATCGGTCAGAGTGTCGCGCGTATCGAGGACCCCGAGCTGCTGACCGGCAGGGGCAGCTTCGCCGCCGACAACAACCGCGCCGGTCAGTTGCATATGCGCGTGCTGCGCTCGCCCGTGGCCTTTGGCCGGCTGAACGCGGTCGAGGTCGACGAGGCGCGGGCGCTGCCCGGCGTGGTCGCGGTCTGGACGGCGGAGGATATCGCCGACCTGCCGCAGATCGACTTTCGCATGACAAAGGTGCAGGGCCTCGGCCCCTATCGGCAATGGTGCCTGGCGCGGGATTATGTGCGCTATGTCGGCGACCCGATTGCGGTGGTCTTTGCCGAAACGGAATATCTGGCTGAGGATGCCTGTGACCTGATCTTTCCCGACATCGAAGAGCTTGAGCCGCAACTCGATCCGGTGGCCGAGCCTTCGCCCTATATGCCCGACATCATGCCAGGGGTTCTGAGCGAACCGGCGGTTCTGCACAAATCCTCGGGTGATGTGGATGCGGTTTTCGCCACCGCGACCGAGGTGATCGAGCTGAAACTGTCGGTCGGGCGGCATAGCGGCATCCCGCTGGAAACCCGGGGGGCGCTTGGCGTTTACGACGCGGCGACGGACACGATCACCATGTTTGGCGCGGCCAAGGTGCCGCATTGCAACCGCGGGGCCATTGCGGACATGCTGCATCTGCCGCTGGAAAAGGTGCAGATGTCCGAAGGCCATGTCGGTGGCGGCTTTGGCCCCAGGGGCGAACTTTACCCCGAGGATGTGCTGGTCTGCCATG
>JAATGA010000034.1 GCA_015654855.1 Rhodobacterales bacterium | reverse complement strand
GGTGCGCACCAGCTTGTTGATCGTCTCGATCATATGGACCGGGATGCGGATCGTGCGGGCCTGATCGGCGATCGACCGGGTGATCGCCTGACGGATCCACCAGGTCGCATAGGTCGAGAATTTGTAGCCCCGGCGATATTCGAATTTATCGACGGCCTTCATCAGGCCGATGTTGCCTTCCTGAATAAGATCAAGGAACTGCAAACCCCGGTTCGTGTATTTCTTGGCGATGGAGATCACCAGGCGCAGGTTGGCCTCGACCATTTCCTTCTTGGCCTGACGCGCCTCTTTCTCGCCCTTCTGGACCTGGTTCACGATCCGACGGAATTCGGAGATGTCGACGCCGACATACTGGCCGACCTGCGCCATCTCGGCGCGCAGATCCCCGACCTTCTCGCGCGATTTCTCCAGCAGGGTCTGCCAGCCGCGGCCGGCCTTCTGCGCCATCCGGTCCAGCCAGGTCGGGTCGAGTTCGTAGCCCTGATACTCGTCGATGAACTCGCGCCGGTTGATCCGGGCGGCATCGGCCAGCTTCACCATGCCCGAGTTGATCGACATAATCCGCTTGTTGATGCCGTAAAGCTGGTCGATCAGCGCCTCGATCCGGTTGTTGTGCAGGTGCAGCTCGTTCACCAGCACGACCATTTCGGAGCGCAGCTTCTGATAGGCGGCCTCTTCGGCGGCGGAGAAGCTGGTGCTGTCCGACAGCGTGGCCGTCATCCGCAGGTCCTGCATCCCCGAAAGCGATTCGTAGTTGCGGGCGACGATCTCCAGCGTCTCCAGCACTTTGGGCTTCAGCGCCGCCTCCATCGCGGCCAGCGACATGTTCGAGGTTTCGTCGTCCTCGTCATCCTCGTCGCCGCGCAGGATCGGGTTGCCGTCCGCATCGAGTTCCGGCTCGGCCGATGCCTGACGGCGCGGGGTCGAGGCGGCTCCCGACATGTCGACTTCGTCGAGCCCCGGCCCGTCCAGTTCCTCGTCGCCGTCGAGGCTGCGCCCGAAGGTGGCCTCAAGGTCGATTACGTCGCGCAACAGGATGTCTTCATTCAGAAGCTCTTCGCGCCAGATGGTGATGGCGTGAAAGGTCAGCGGGCTTTCGCACAGGCCCGTGATCATCGTGTTGCGCCCGGCCTCGATCCGTTTGGCGATGGCGATCTCGCCTTCGCGCGACAGAAGTTCGACGGATCCCATCTCGCGCAGATACATCCGCACCGGGTCGTCGGTGCGGTCCAGCGTTTCGGACGGGCCGCCGACGACCGCCACCTCGCGCGAGGTCGAGGTCGTGGTTTCGACCAGCTCGCCCGTGACGGCCTCGCCTTCCTCGGTTTCCTCGTCCTCGATGACGTTGATGCCCATTTCGGACAGCATCGACATCACATCCTCGATCTGCTCCGAAGACACCTGTTCCGGCGGCAGGACCGTGTTCAGCTGATCGTAGGTGATATAGCCGCGCTCTCGCGCGTCGGCGATCATCTTCTTGACCGCCGCCTGGCTCATGTCGAGCGAGACATCGGCATCCTGATCCTCGGGCTTGCCTTCGTCGGTGTCTTTGATGGCCATTGGCTTCCTCTGTCCAGTCCGTAGCGCGGTCGGGGCGAATCGGGCGCGTCCAATCCGAATCAATAGCGCGAATCGCGGGGGGGTGAAGGGGCTTAGCGGCCTTTCTTCACCCAGATCTGCCCGTCGATCAGTTTTTGCAGGTGATCGGACATCGCTGCCCGGTCTTCGCCCAGATCGGTTGCATCTTCCTTTACCGCCCGGTCGGCGCGGTGTCTCGCCTCCGCCGCCTTGCCTAGGCGCCATGTCAGCCCCTCGTCCGCAAGGCCGGACAGGTCTTCGACGGCATCCTCGACCTCGCGGCGGCTGCCGCGCAGGGCGTCCAGCTTTGCAAGGCCCTCGGCGAGGCAAAGGCCCGCAAGCTCGTTGTCGGAGGCGTTGCGCACCGGCGGCGCCGACAGCACATGGGGATGGCGAAAGAGGGAATCAAGCGCCCCCGGCGCGGCCGACGTGATTCGTTCGCGGATCCCCGCCGCATCCTCGTCGGCATGGGTCAGGATCAGCGCGCGCAGCCGGGAATGATCCGCGGTCGTGACTTCCATCCGCTCCAGCGCCGATTCGAATCGGTGGATCAGGCCGGGATGGGTGATGCAGGTGGCGAGAATCACCGCCTCGCGCACCGCCTCGGTCTGGTCGGTCGAGGCGAGCAGCGAGCCGCGCGTCGCGGACATGGCATGGACGGGCATCGCGCCGGGCCGCGCACGGGGGCCGAAACCCGGGCGGTCGGTGAATTTGCGCAGGAAGTTCGCGTTCTGCCGGGGGGCAGTGCCATAAAGCTCGCCGCGCAAGGCGCGGACCGCCTCCCCATAGTGGGTGCGGATCGAGGGGTCGGCGATCCGCGCGATGGCCGCGCGCAGGCGTTTGTCCAGCGCCGCCCGGCGCTCGGGGCTGTCGAAGACGTGGCCCTCCGTCTCGCGCCGCCAGAGCAGGTTCACCATCGGCTCCGCCCGGTCCAGAACCGCCTGCATCGCCCCCGGCCCCTGCGCCTTGATCAGGTCGTCGGGGTCGAGACCGGCCGGCAGAACGGCAAAGCGCAGGCCCTGCCCCGCCTCGATCATCGGCAGCGCCAGGTCGATCACCCGCAAGGCCGCCCGCTGCCCCGCCGTATCGCCGTCGAGCGAGATCACCGGCTCGGGGCTGATGCGCCACATCAGGCGCAACTGATCCTCGGTGACCGCCGTGCCCAAAGGGGCGACCGTCGCGCGGAACCCGGCCTCGGACAGCGCGATCACGTCCATATAGCCTTCGGCCACGATCAGAGGCTGGCCCTTGCCGGCCGCTTCGCGCGCGGGGGCGTGGTTGAAGAGGTTGCGACCCTTGTCGAAGATCCCGGTCTCGGGACCGTTGAGGTATTTGGCCCGCGCGTTCGGGTCCATCGACCGCCCGCCGAGGGAAATCGCGCGGCCCCGCCCGTCGCGAATCGGAAAGATGATCCGGCCGCGAAACCGGTCGTAGGGCGGACCTCCCCCTTCGGGCACGGCGGCCAGACCGGCGGCGACCACCAGATCGGCGGGGATGCCCTTCTGCGCCATGGCCTGCAACAGCCCGTGGCGGTTGTCGGGCGCAAAGCCGATGCCCCAGCGGTCCTGCGCCTCGGGCGAAAGCTTGCGGCGGGCAAGGTAGTCGCGCGCCGGTGCGGCGGCGGAAGTTTTCAGTTGCAGGCGGTAATGGTTCACCGCCTCTTCCATCACCTGGATCAACTGCGTGCGGTGATCGGTCTTTTCCTTCGCCTGCGGGTCGCGGGCGGGCATCTGCATCCCGGCCTCGCGCGCCAGGATCTCGACCGCCTCCATGAACCCGAGGTTTTCGGACTCCTTCACGAAGCCCAGCGCGTCGCCCTTCGCATGGCAGCCGAAGCAGTAGTAGAACCCCTTGCGGTCATCGACGTGGAAGCTTGCGGATTTTTCCTGATGGAAGGGGCAAGGCGCCCACCAGTCGCCCTTGGCCATGTTCGACTTGCGCATGTCCCACGTGACCTTGCGGCCCACGACAGTGGACAGGGTCACGCGGTTGCGCAGTTCGTCGAGGAATCCGGGTGGCAGGGACATGAAGACAATATAGGCACCGCGGCGCCCCGGGGGAAAGGT
>JAATGA010000427.1 GCA_015654855.1 Rhodobacterales bacterium | reverse complement strand
TCGCAGCGGGGCATCATCAACCTGTTCCATTCCGACGGCCAGCGCGACGCGGCGGCCCGCAGGGGCAATGCGATGATCAACCAGGGCGACGACGCCATCCTGCTCGACCGCGAGGGCGTGCGCGAAAAGCTGCCCTGGCTCGACTACGACCAGGTGCGCTTTCCGATCTATGGCGGGCTTTACCACCCGCGCGGCGGCACGGCGCGGCACGATGCGGTGGCCTGGGGCTATGCGCGCGGCGCCGACAGCCGGGGCGTCGATCTGATCCAGAATTGCGAGGTCACGGGGATCGACGTGGAAAACGGCCGGGTGACGGGGGTGCAGACCACGCGCGGCGCGATCCGGGCAAAGAAGGTCGGCATCGTCGTCGCCGGCTGGTCGGGCCAGGTCGCGGCCATGGCGGGCCTGCGCCTGCCCATCGAAAGCCATATCCTCCAGGCCTTCGTGACCGAGGGGCTGAAACCCTGCATCGACCATGTGGTCACCTTCGGCATGGGGCATTTCTACATCAGCCAGTCCGACAAGGGCGGTCTGGTTTTCGGTGGCGATCTGGACCTCTACGCCTCATACGCGCGGCGGGGGAACCTGCCCATCGTCGAACATGTGATGGAGGCGGGTATGACCCTGATGCCGATGATCGGCCGGTCGCGGGTGCTGCGGTCATGGGGCGGGATCATGGACATGTCGCCCGACGGCTCGCCCGTTATCGACAAGACGCCGGTTGACGGGCTGTTCATCGACACCGGCTGGAACTACGGCGGGTTCAAGGCGGTGCCGGCCTCAGGCTGGTGCATGGCGCATCTGATGGCGACCGATCAGCCGCACGAGACCGCTCGCCGCTTCCGCCTCGACCGTTTCGCGACCGGCCATCTCCTCGACGAGGAAGGCACCGGCAGCCAGCACAATCTGCATTGAGGATGCGCACCCTGCTTTCCCCCTGGCGCGCCGCCGCGCCCCCGGATGCCGCCGGCGAGAGCATTCGGGTCGCGAGGAAGGCGCCGGCCTTCCCTTCAAAAGCGATCTCGCACACCAGGGCAGCCTTCCCCTCGAACGCTGCCGTCGCCCTGAAAGAAATACTCCGGGATGAGGCCCGCAACGGCCGGGGGGCGGTGCCCCTCACTTCCCCCTCCCGATACGGAGAGATGCGATGCGTCTGAATTGCCCGCTTTGCGGTTCGCGCGACCGGCGCGAGTTCTACTATCGCGGTGCCGCGGATTACCTCGACCGCCCTGAGCCGGATGCCCCGCCCGAGGCCTGGGACAACTATCTGCATTTACGTGACAACCCGATGGGGGTGACGAAGGACCTTTGGTATCACGATCAGGGCTGCACCTCCTGGCTGCTGGTGACGCGCAATACGCTCACGCATGAAATCCTGGACGTGAAGCTGGTGGCGGAGGCGGGCGAATGAGGATCGCGGGCAAGGGTCTTGTCGACCGCCAGGCGCCGCTGCGCTTTACCTTCGACGGGCGCGGCTATCAGGGGTTCAGGGGCGATACCCTGGCCTCGGCGCTGCTGGCGAACGGGGTGCGGCTGGTGGGCCGCAGCTTCAAATACCATCGTCCGCGCGGGGTCCTGACCGCCGGGCCGGAGGAGCCGAACGCCCTGGTCGAGGTGCTGGAGCCGGGCGGGCAACAGACGCCCAACACCCGCGCCACGGTGCAGGAGTTGTATGAGGGCCTCGCCGCGCGCAGTCAGAACCGCTGGCCCTCGCTAAGCTTCGACGCGCTGTCGGTGAACGACCTGGCGGCACCCTTCTTCGGGGCGGGGTTCTATTACAAGACCTTCATGTGGCCGCGCCGGTTCTGGGAAAAGGTCTACGAGCCGGCGATCCGCCGCGCTGCCGGTCTGGGCAAGCTGTCGGGCAGGCATGACGAGGCGGCTTACGAAAAGGCCTGGGCCTTTTGTGATCTGCTGGTCGTGGGGTCCGGCCCGACGGGGCTGATGGCTGCGCTGACCGCCGGCCGCGCCGGGGCGGATGTGATCCTGGCCGAGCAGGAGCCACGCCTTGGCGGGCGGCTGCTGGATGAGGACATCGCCATCGGCGGGCAGGCGGGCGGCGGTTGGGTCGCCTTGGTCCTGGCCGAACTTGCCACGCTGCCGAATGTGCGGATCATGACGCGGACCACGGTGACCGGCGCCTATGACGGCGGCACCTTCAGCGCGCTGGAACGGGTGGGGCTGCATCTGACTCCGTCCGAGGCCCTGCCGCGCGAATGCTTCTGGCGGATCGTGGCGAAGCGCACCGTGCTGGCCGCGGGCGCGCTGGAGCGTGCCGTGGCGTTCGAGGACAACGACCGCCCCGGGGTTATGCTCGCGTCGGCCGCGCGCAGTTATCTGCATCGCTACGGCGTGGCGGCGGGCAAGAAGGTCGTGGTTTTCGCCAACAACGACGACGCCCGGCGCACGGCGCGCGATCTGGCGAAGGCCGGTGTCGGGGTTACGCTGATCGATTCGCGCGCCGACGCGGCGAAGGCCGAGGATTTCCCCGTCCATACCGGCGCTGTCGTCACCGGCACCAGGGGCCGGCTCGGTCTGACCGAGGTCCAGGTGCTGAGCGGGGGTGAGACGCTGGTCCTGCCGGCGGATTGCCTGGCAGTTTCGGGCGGATGGAACCCGACGCTGCACCTGACCTGCCACATGAACGGCCGCCCGGTGTGGAATCCGGCCATCGCGGCCTTCGTTCCGGTGCCCGATGCGGTGCCGGGCCTGGTCGCCGCAGGGGCGGCGGCGGGCGAGTATTCCACCCGTGCCTGCCTGACCGCCGGGGCAGGGGTCGCGATGGCGGCGCTGGCCGATATCGGCATCACCGCCGCAGCGCCCGAAATCCCCGAGGCCGACGACAACGCCGGGGGGATCGACCCCCTTTGGGCCGTGCCGCCGGTCAAGCCCGGCCCCTGGTCGCGCGCCTGGCTCGACTATGCCAACGATGTCACCGTCAAGGACGTGAAACTCGCGGCGCAGGAGAACTATGCTTCCGTAGAGCACATGAAGCGCTACACCACGCAAGGCATGGCGCCGGACCAGGGCAAGAACTCGAACGTTCTGGCTCTCGCCGTGCTGGCCGATGCGACGGGGCGCGGCATCCCGGAGACGGGGACGACGACCTTCCGCCCGCCCTTCACACCCACCTCGATCGCCGCGATGGGGGCGGGCGGGCGCGGCGCCGGTTTCGCGCCGCAACGCTTCACCACCTCGGACCAGGCGAGCCGCGACCGCCATGCGCCGATGATCGAGGCGGGGCTGTGGTATCGACCGTCCTACTTCCCCCGTCCGGGCGAGACGACCTGGCGCGAGGCCTGCGACCGCGAGGTCACGATGGTGCGGGGTGCCGTCGGCGTGACCGATGCCTCGACACTCGGCAAGATCGACATCCAGGGGGCGGATGCGGGGCGGTTCCTCGACCTCGTTTACACCAACACCTTCTCGACCCTGCCCGTGGGGCGCGCCCGCTACGGGCTGATGCTGCGCGAGGACGGGCATGTGATGGACGACGGCACGACTTCGCGTCTGGCCGAAAACCACTACCTGATGACCACCACCACCGCCGCGGCGGGCGAGGTGATGCGGCACCTCGACTTCGTGCATCAGGCCTTCTGCAAGGGCTGGCAGGTGCGCTTCGTCTCGGTCACCGAATCCTGGGCGCAGTTCCAGATCGCGGGGCCGAAGGCGCTGGCGCTGATCCGGTCGGTGCTGGATACGGATGTCGGCGATTTCCCCTTCATGTCCGTCGGTGCCGTCTCGATCCACGGCGTTCAGGGCCGGCTCTTCCGCATCTCCTTCTCGGGCGAAGAGGGGTATGAGATCGCCGTCCCCACCCGCTATGGCGAGGCGCTTTACCGCGATCTGGTGTCGCGCGCCGAAACCATGGGCGGCGGCCCCTACGGGATGGAGGCGCTGAACGTCCTGCGGATCGAGAAGGGCTTCATCACCCATGCCGAAATCCATGGCCGCACCACTGCCTTCGACATCGGCATGGAAAAGATGGTGAGCGCGAAGAAGGACTGCATCGGCAAATCCGCCGCCACCCGCCCCGGCATGACCGGGCCGGAGCGCGAGCAACTGGTGGGGCTGAAGGCCATCGGCACCGGCGCGCTGACCTCGGGCGCGCATCTCTTCGTGCCCGGCACCGAGGTGAAGCGTGAAACCGATCAGGGCTATGCCACCTCGGTCTGCTTCTCCCCGACACTGGGGCGGTATATCGGCCTCGCCTTCCTGAAGAACGGCCGGGCGCGGCATGGTCAGCGAGTGCGTCTGGTCGATCATCTGCGCAATGTCGACACGCTTTGCGAGGTCTGCGACCCCGTGTTCCACGATCCCGAGGGAGGGAAGCTCCGTGCCTGAACTGATCGCGAAACCCGCGCTCGACGCGGCGCCCGTCACCTTGGCCGGCATCACCCTTTCGGTGGCGGACCCGGGCCGGATCACCTTTGTCGCACCGTTTCCGGGCCAGGAAAAAGCGGTGGCAAAGCTGTTGAAGCCCCTCGGCCTGGGCTTTCCCGCACCGAACACGGCCCTAACGAAAGGCGAGGCGCGGATCGTCTGGACCGTACGGGGACAGGCGGCGCTGATCGGTGTGCCTGTGCCCGAGGGGATGCAGGCCGCGGCCGCCGTCACCGACCAGACCGACGGCCTGGCCGCGTTCGCCTTGCGCGGCGCGCGCGCCGCCGAGGTGCTGGCGCGGCTGGTGCCGATCGACCTGCGCGAGGCGGTCTTTCCGCCGGGATCCGCCGCCCGCTCGGGCCTGAACCACATGCCGCTGATCCTCGTGCGCGAGGAGGCGGGCTTTCTGATCCTGACCTTCCGTTCGATGGCCCGCACCGCATGGGCCGAGTTGAACGAGGTTCTGCACCATATCGAGGCGCGCGACCGCCTGACGAACTGATCCGCCTGCCCCCCTGCTCTCATCCTGGCAAAAATATCCGCAGGGGTGAGGCCCGGCACGGGCCGAGGGGGCGGCAGCCCCCTTTCCCTCGCGTGACCATCGGCCCATATTGGCGCCATGTCACTGCCCCTGGGATTCCTCGACGAACTGCGCAACCGCGTGACCTTGTCCACCGTCGTGGGCCGCAAGGTCACATGGGACATGCGCAAGTCGAACATGGCCAAAGGCGACTGGTGGGCGCCATGCCCGTTCCACCAGGAGAAATCGGCGAGCTTCCACGTCGACGACCGCAAGGGATTCTACTACTGCTTCGGCTGCCACGCGAAGGGCGACGCGCTGACCTTTGTCAAGGAAAGTGAAAACCTGGGCTTCATGGAGGCGGTCGAGGCGCTGGCGCGCGAGGCCGGGATGCAGATGCCCGCCCGCGACCCGCAGGC
>JAATGA010000409.1 GCA_015654855.1 Rhodobacterales bacterium | reverse complement strand
GGATCGGATGCAGCCGCCCCGCCAGCCGCGCACGTGCGGCAGCCGAGATCGAATCCATGTCCCCCACCACCGCCTGCGGCTCGACCCCCAGCCGCAGCAACCGGTCGGCACCGCCATCCGCCGCGACCAGAACCGGCGCCCGCGCCAGCGCCCGCAGCAGCGCCGGACGTGAAACAGGCCCGCCTCCCACAATCGTGACCCCTGCAGGGGATTGGACAATGAGACGATTCATGCGGATAATGTTCCTCAATTGCGGCAGATGGCGGTTCCGGGGCCACAATCAATCCTTCAAATTACCCCGTTCTGTCCATGGATTCGAACAGACGCCCCCGCAGGGTGGCCGCATCGAGTTTGGCAGAAAGCGAGCAACCGATGAACGGTGCGAGTAAAATCCTTACGGTTTCCTACGGCACCTTCTCGTGCACGCTGGAAGGATTCGACGACCCCTTCAACACGATGAAGGCCATCGCCGAATACTTCCGCGACCTCGCCGCCGAGGATCGCTACTTCGGGGCGGAACCGCCGACCCCGGATGCCGCCATGCTGCATCGCATCGCCGAGCGCGAGATCCAGCGCCGCGTCGAGGCCAAGATCAACGAGAATGGCGTGATCCTGCGCGCCGGCGATCTGGTCGTCCCGCCTGCGCGCGCCACCGAACCTGCCGCGCATTCCGCCCCCGTGGCGGCCGTCGCCGCCCCGGCGCGCCCGACGCTCGCCGAAGCGGCCCCGACCGAAAGCGTCGCGGCCCGCCTGTCGCGGCTGCGCGCCGAGGCCGCCGCCCTTGCCGCACATGAGGCCGCCGCAGATTTCACCGAGGCGGAGTTCACCGAGGACGAACATGCCGAAGCCGCCCCCGCCGCCGCCGTGATCGGGGCGGTGGCCGAGGCGACCCATCCGCATCCCGCGCCGGAGGCCGGGGATCTCGCCGCCGCCGATTTCGCCGACGAAACCGTGGCCGATGCCGCCTTCGACGTGCCCGAGGCTCTGGACCTGGCGGAAGAAAGCTTCGCCGCGACCAAAGAAGACACGCACGTCGAGGCCCCCGCCGAAGCGGCGCTGGCCGCCGGCTCGCCCGATGTGGAGGATCTGACCTCGGCCGATTTCGGACTGTCGGATCTGGTCGAAGCGGATTTCGCCACGCAGGACACCTTCCCGGAACTCGCTGCGGCGGAAGCGGTCGCAGAAGAAGCTCTGACCGAAGAGGCACCCGCCGAACCGACCACGAACGAAGTCGTCGAGGCCGAGCCGGTGGAACAGGCCGCCCTTGTTGCCGAGGCTCCGGTCGAGGCCGCGCCGTTCGCATTTTCCGAAGAGCCTGCCCTCGCCACCGAGGCGCAGGTCGAGCCAGCGATCCCGGAAGCCGCCATCGGGACGGACACCGATGAAGGCGATTTCGACCTCGCCGCCCTGACCGAAGCCCTGGCCTCGGAAGAACCCACGCCCGCCGCCCCGACCGAGGCGCCCGCAACACCGGAGGAGGATGCGCTGCTCGACCGCATCGGCGCGCTGGTGCAGGCGGAAACGCCCGCCGCCTTCGCCGATACGGAGATCGCCGCCGAAGCGGTCGAAACCGACGAGGCCGCGCTGCAAGATCTGGTCGCCGACCTGATCGACGCGCCTGCCGAAGCGGCACAGCCCGTGGCCGATGCCGAAACCCCTGCCGGCGACCTGGCCGAAGCGGCAATCCCGCAGGCTGCCGAAGCCGTGATCGTCGGGGCGCAGGACGCGGTGGAGCCCGCCGCCGAAACAGTCGAAACGCCTGTCGAAGCCGAGGCTGAGGCACCCGTTGCCGCCGATCAGCCCACCCACAAGATAGCGGGCGAAATCGCGCCGGCCACCGAAGCCGCGCCCGGAACCGACAGCGTTCAGGACAAGCTGCAACGCGCCCGTGCCCGGGTCATCCGCATCCGGCGCAGCGATGCGCTGGCCGCGACGCTGCGCCCAAGCGCGACAGCCGGGGCAGAAGCCGAGGCTCCGGTCGCCGAATCCGCCGGGACGGCAGCCGCGGAACCGGTCACCGCCGAAGCTGTGCCCGCCGAGCCCGTAGCAGCCGAATCCGTTGCTGCCGAAGCCCCGATCGCCGAACCCGCAGCCTGGGCGGGGCTGACCAATGCCGGCCCCGAGGAACTGATCCCCCAGGTTGACGCGAACGAGATGCTGCTCACCGAGGTTACGGTCGAGATGCCCACGATGGCGCACGAAAGCGTTCCGGCCAGCCCGGATGCGCAGATCGCCGGCCTGCTGTCGCCCGAGGCCGAGGCCGAACTGCAACGCGAACTCGCCGCGCTCGAAGCCGAAAGCCGCGCTTCGGTCGAAACCCCGAAAGACGAAGATAGCAAGGACGAGGCCGACCGCGCCGCCGCGCCGGCCGAGCCGCGCCCCCGGCTGGAACCCCAGGCGGATGCCGCGGTCGAGCGGCTGATCGCGCAGACCAACACCGCGCTGGAAGGCCCGGAAAACAAACGCCGCCTTTCGGCCATCGCCCATCTGAAGGCCGCCGTGGCCGCCACGCTCGCCGACCGGCGCAGCCGGGGGGCCGAGGCCGACCCGACCCCGGCGCGCGAGGAACCCTATCGCGACGACCTGGAACGCGCCGTGCGCCCGCACCGCCCGGTGCTGGCCGAAGCGCCGCAGGCGCAGCGCCCCGCGGCCGCCGCCCGGGCGGCGGGCGAGCGTCCCGCGCCGCTGGTCCTGGTGTCCGAGCAACGGATCGACCGGGTCGCCGAGCGTGCCGCCCCGGCCCCGGTGCATCCCG
>JAATGA010000105.1 GCA_015654855.1 Rhodobacterales bacterium | reverse complement strand
GGCTCGACCAGTCCGAGCGCCTGGCCAGCGATCTGGTGCGCGAGCTCTCGAAGCACGCCTTGGCCGCCGCGCTGTACACCGACATCGACCGCGACGGCACCGAAGTGGGTCCCAACATCGAAGCCACGGCGCGCCTCGGTCGTGAGACCAGCGTGCCGGTGATCGCCAGCGGCGGCGTCGGCACCCTCGACCACCTGGTCGAGGGCGTGACCGAGGGCCATGCCTCTGCCGTCCTCGCCGCCTCGATCTTCCATTTCGGCGAATTCACCATCGGCGAGGCCAAGGCCCATATGGCCGCCGCCGGCATCCCTGTGAGGCTGCAATGAACACGCTCGAACGTCTGGCCGCCACCGTCGCCGCGCGCAAGGGTGCCGATCCCGAAAGTTCGTGGACGGCGAAGCTTTTCGCCAAAGGCCCCGAGAAATGCGCCGAGAAATTCGGCGAAGAGGCCATCGAGGCGATCATCGAGGCTGTTCGCGGCGACCGCGACAAACTGGCTTACGAGGCGGCGGATGTGCTTTACCACCTGCTGGTGATGCTGGCCGCGCGCGATGTGACGCTCGACCAGGTTCTGGCCGAACTGGAGCGGCGCGAGGGCCAGTCCGGCATCGCCGAAAAGGCCAGCCGGGGCTGACCGTCCCACATTGGCCCGGCACCGCGTCCGGGTCCTTTGCACCGGGTCGCTCGCTCGCCTGTGTCCGCACCTTTTGCGCGCCCGCGCCGGCGGATCGGCCCGCGGATGCGCGGCCTGTCCGGCCTGTCGGAGCCACTCGCCACATCCGATATGCTGTGCCGCAGATGCGGAATTATTACCCGACTAAAATAATTGGTATTTACAAACCCGAGTGATTCCATCATCTATTATCCAAGACGCACCGCCAGCCGGAACCGGCAAGCCCGCATCGCCCCGCCCGATACGGAGTTCCCGGATGTTCCGCGCGAAGAACCGCCTTCCCGATCTTTCGCCCCGGCTGCGCGACACCGCTCCGGCGGGGCCGCTGAGCGACAGCGCATCCGATGTGTTGCGACAGGCGCTCGCCGGTTTCCTGCCGCCTTCGCAGGCCCTTTTTCACCTTCTAGACCGAATGGAGACGCAACAATGAACGCCCGCCTCGACCCCGTCGCCGTGACCATCGCGCGGCTGCCGATGAACGATCTGCCGGTGCATGACGCGACCCAGCTGACACGCGGCGGCAACCAGGCCCATATCGTGCTGAACGGTCAGGTCTATCAGCTGCGCATCACCCGCGCCGGCAAGCTGATCCTGACGAAGTAAGCCATCGGACACCGTTTGCGTGTGCGGGGATTCGCACCGCATCGGCTCGGCCCGCCGACACCCTCGCGGCGGGCCGAATTATTTTCCCGACCAGGGTCTCCCCTGGCGTCGCCCACGGGTGCGGACCGGGCGTTCCGGCATGCCTCGCCTCCGGCGAGGTCGCTGCGTCTGGCGCGCTCGGCCCCCGGCCCTCTTCCACCGCCAGTCGCCGCGACTGATCGGGCCGGCGGTCGAAAGCCAAATGCCGCCCGCCGGTCCGGTCTGCGACATTTTGGCCATCTTGATCCATCGCAAATCCCGGACCCGCGATACAGCTTATCCCGGTCGCCGACGGGCGGAACCCCTGCCCCTGACTTCGGAGATTGCGATGACACTGCTGAAAAACCTGATGCTTTCGGGCGCCGCCGTTCTGGCCCTGACCCAGGCCGCCACGGCCGCCGAGATCGAGGTCAAGATGCTGAACAAGGGCACCGATGGCCAGGCCATGGTGTTCGAGCCTGCCTTCATCAAGGCGCAACCCGGCGATGTGGTTCGGTTCATCCCCACCGACAAAAGCCACAACGTCGAGATGATGAAGGACATGACCCCCGCCGGGGTCGAGGTGCTGAAGGGCAAGATCAACCAGGAATTCGACGTGCCGGTCACCGAGGCCGGACTTTACGGCATCAAATGCACGCCGCATTTCGCCATGGGCATGGTCGCGCTGATCCAGGTCGGCGACGGCCCCTTCGACCCGGAACCGCTGAAAGCCGTGAAGGTGCCGAAGAAGGCCGGCGAACGCTTCGCCCCGCTCTTCGACCAGGTGACGAAGTAACCGGCAAAGGGGCGGGCCATTCTGCCGCCCCTGCCAACTTCTCTGCGAAAATATCCTCAGGGGTGAGGCCCGGAACGGGCCGAGGGGGGCAGACAGCCCCCCTTTTTGCGTCTTCCGTCAGCGCCGCTCACCGGCCGGCGCCCCCTTCAGCCCTCCCCCGCCGGCAGCCGCAGTTCCGCGTGCAGACCGCGCCCTCCCGGCCCCTCGCCCAGCACGAGTTCCCCACCGAACAAAGCCGCGATCTCGGCGACAATGGCAAGGCCCAGACCCAGACCCTCAGCCCTTTGCCCCGCCGTGCCCGCCCCGCGCGAGAACCGCCCCTGCAACCGGTCGCGGGCCGAGGCCGGGATGCCCGGGCCGTCGTCCGTCACCGACAGCAGCGCATGGGTCCCGCGCGCACGTACCGCGACCGTGACCTCGGCCCCGCGGCCGGCATAGGCGAGCGCATTGTCGATCAGGTTCGACAGCGCCTCGGCCAGCAACACCGGCTCGGCCCGGGCCATGACCGGCGCGCCCCCCTCGAAGCCGAGGTCGATCCCGGCGCCTGCCGCGCGCGGCACCGCCTCGCCGGTCACGTCGCGCGCCAGCGTGTTCAGGTCCAGCGGCCCCGGCGCCGGATGGCCCGCCGCAGCATCGACCCGCGCCAGCACCAGAAGCTGGGCGAGGATCCGCTCGGCATGGGCCAGCGCCGCATCGCCCTTGGCGGCGGCGGCGCGGGCGGCGGGCAGATCACCCGCCCGGCGGGCGAGCGCCAGTTGCGTGCGCACCACCGCCAGCGGCGTGCGGATCTGATGGCTGGCATTGCCGGTGAAGTTGCGCAGCGCGTCGATGGCGGTCGAAAGCCGCGCCATGAACGAATTCACCGCCTCGACCAGGCCCTGAACCTCGGCCGGAACCGCTGCCCGGATCGGCGAAAGATCGTCGGGCGAGCGCGCCGCGATCGCCTCGCCCAGCCGGTTCAGCGGCCGCAGCGCCAGCGGCACCGCGATCCAGACGATCAGCGCGGCCCCGAGGATCATCCCCGTCAGCCGCAGGGCGGAGCGGATCAGGATCGTTCGCGCCAGTTCGCGCCGCGCAAGCGTCGATTCCGCCACGGTGACGGTGAAGGGGATCGACTCCACCCCTGTGGACACGGTGCGCGACAGGCTGATGATGCGGATCGGATCCCCGGCGAAGGCCCCGTCGGCAAAGCCCCGCCCGTCGGCATCGGTCGCGGCGGGCCGCAACTCGCGGTAGCCGGTCAGGAACCCGCCCGGCCCGTCAACGCGGTAGAACACCCGATCCTGCGCGGTCGAGGTCAGCATTTCCAGCGCGGAATAGGGAATGTCGACCTGTAGACCGCGATCCTCGTCCACCGTCACCCGCTCGGCTATGGCGAGGGCCGATCCCATCAGCACCCGGTCCGACACCGAGGTCGCGGTGTTCACCGCCTCGTCCCAGGTGTCGCCCATGGCGAGCAGGCCCAGCCCCACGGTCGCGGCCAGCAGCCACCCCAGCAGCCGCCGGCGAAGCGAGGCGACATGCCCGCTCATGCCGGTCCGATCCCCATGCGGCGCGGCGCGCCAAAGGCCGCCCCGCGGCGGTTTGCCGCGTGGTTGCGGCCGCCCCTCATGCCGCCCGGTCGATGTAATAGCCGATGCCGCGCGCGGTGCGGATCTGCACGCCATGCGGGGTCAGGCGGCGGCGCAGGCGGCTGGCATATTGCTCGATGGCATTGTCGGACAGGCTGTCCTCCAGCCGGGTCAGCGACTGGACGATGGCCTCTTTCGTCACCACCTTGCCCGCCCGCATGAACAGCAGTTCCAGCAGCGCATGTTCGCGCGCCGGCAGGTCGAGCGGCAGGCCCGCCGCGCTGAACCGCCGCGCGGCGAGGTCCAGCGTCACCTCGCCCACCGTCACCTGCGCCGCGCGCAGGCCAGCCTGACGGCGCAGCAGCGAGCGCACCCGCGCCTCGAACTCGCCGATGTCGAAGGGCTTGACCATATAGTCGTCGGCGCCGAGATCGAGGCCGCGCACCCGATCTTCGGGCGCGCCCCGCGCGGTCAGGATCATCACCGAGGCCTGGTTGCCCCGCGCCCGCATCCGGCTGAGCACCTGCAACCCGTCCATCTGCGGCAGGTTCAGATCGAGGATCACCAGGTCGAAATTCTCGGCCGCCGCCAGCGCCTCGGCCCCCGCGCCGTCGCCCACCCGGTCCACGGCGTAACCCGCGCCGGAAAGCAGCGCCTCCAGCGCCTCGGCCAGTTGCGCATTGTCCTCGACCAGAAGTATCCGCATTGCCCCACCCCGGCCCCCCTTCGGCCAAAGGCGACCATAGCGCCCCGCACGGGCCTTGTGAACGGCATCCGGGCGGGGGGGGCCTACCGACAGGATGCGAAACCGGCGCACCCTTCCGCCGCGCCGGTCTTTGCGGCCCCGCCGATGCGGGCCGGTTGTGCGCGCGGGGCCGGACTGACATGATGGCGCCACCATGACCGCCCGCTGCCCGCTCGCCCGTCAGCCCGCTCCGCACCGGCGGGACAGCCGCCCGTTTCCGGGCAGGATCGCGGTCATGTTGCTGGCCGCCGCCCTGACCGCCCTGCCCGCATCGGCGGAAACCTTCCGCTTTCCCGCGCCATCGGGGGCCTCAGGCGACACGCTGGTCATTTATTCCTCGCTGGACGAACATCTCGCCGCCCCGCTGATCGAGGGATTTCAGCACGAGAACCCGGGCATCGGCGTCGATTACGAGGAATTGCTCAACGGCGAGATCCACGACCGCATCGTGGCTGAAACCGACGCCGGTGGCCGGACGGCGGATTTCGCCTTTTCCTCGGCGATGGATCTGCAAATCAAACTCGCCAACGACGGCTATGCGCGCGAGACGGTGGTGGCCGACAGCGACGACTGGCCTAGATGGGCGAACTGGCGCAACACCGCCTATGCGCTGACCTTCGAGCCTGCGGTTCTGGTCTATCACAAGCCCGATTTCATCGACCGCCCCCCGCCCTCGACCCGGTTCGAGCTGGTGGACTGGCTGCGCCAGGGCGGGCCCGCGGTGCAGGGCCGGATCGGCACCTATGACATCGAACGCTCGGCGGTGGGGTATCTGTTCCTCGCCCGCGACCAGGAGCATTTTCCCGACATCTGGTCGGTGATCCGCGCCATGGGGGCGGCGGAGGTGCAGCAGTTCCCCACCAGCCAGGACATCCTGGAGCGGGTCTCGGACGGGCGGCTCGCGGTCGGATACAATATCCTCGGCTCCTACGCGGCCGAATGGGCGCGCAGCCATCCCCAGGTGGGGCTGGTGCTGCCGCGCGACTTCACCGTCGTGGTCAGCCGGGTGGGCCTTGTCCCCCGCGCCGGGCGACGACCGGACCTGGGGGCGCGGTTCCTCGCCTATTTCATGTCGCGGTCCGGCCAGACCATCCTGGCAGAAAAGCTGCGCCTGCCGGCCGTCAGCCTTGAGGTCTCCGACGAGAACAGCGCCCGCGCGATGGAGGCCGCGCTTGGCGCGCAACTGCGCCCGGCGGCGGTCAGCCCGGGCCTGCTGGTCTACCTCGACCAGGCCAAGCGCAAGCGGCTGATCGAGCGCTGGCGGGCGGCCCTGGCCGGGCGCTGAGGCCGCCGCGGGGGCCGAGGCGATTCGCCGCAGGGCAGCAATTCCCATGCGCCTGCCGCCCTGTCGGGGGCAGGTGCGCGCCTTTGGCCGCCGGGCCGGCGGCCAAAGGCTTCTTTTCTTTCATTGCCGCATTATTTTGCGGAATTTACGGCAATCTGTCAGCTTTTTGACAGGTTGATATGCAGATTGAAGCTGTCGGGCATATGGTCCGATGCCGCGCATGGCGCGGTTGATGGGAGGAATTTCAAATGAAACGCACCCTTTTCGCAGGGCTTGTTTCGGCTGCGCTGGCGCTGCCGGCTTATGCCGAGAACTACACGATCATCGCGCCGGCGGCGCCCGGCGGCGGCTGGGACCAGACCGCCCGCACCATGCAAGAGGCGCTGACCACCGAGGGCATCTCGAAAACCGTTCAGGTGCAGAACGTTCCGGGCGCCGGCGGCACCGTGGGCCTTGCGCAGTTCGTGGCCGGCAGCGCCGGTAAATCCGACCAGCTGATCGTCGGCGGCTATGTGATGGTCGGCGCGATCCTGACCAACAACGCGCCCGTCAGCCTGACCGATGTGACGCCCATCGCCCGGCTGACCGGCGAATACGAGGCGATCGTCGTCCCCGCCGCATCCGACATCAAGGACATCGGCCAGCTGATCGAAAAGCTGAAGG
>JAATGA010000476.1 GCA_015654855.1 Rhodobacterales bacterium | reverse complement strand
GCTGCGCCCCTCGGGCAATGTCGGCGGCGATCTGGTCGGCGGGTTTGAAATCGACACAAGGCGGATCGCGCTCTATTCCGTCGATGTTTCGGGCCATGGCGTGGCCTCGGCGATGATGACGGCGCGGCTCGCGGGCCTGCTGTCGGGTGGCACACCGGAGCAGAACATCGCCCTTACCACCCTGCCCGGCGGAGCGAACAGCGCCTGGCCACCCGAGGTGGTGGCGGCCCGCCTGAACCGGATGATGGTCGAGGATTTGCAGGTCGAGCAGTACTTCACCATGGCCTATGCCGAAATTGACCTGGAAACCGGCGCGGTCTGCCTGGTTCAGGCAGGCCACCCGCATCCGCTGATCCTGCGCAGCGACGGGCGCGTCGATACTCTGGGCAGCGGGGGGATGCCGATCGGGCTGATCGACGGGGCGAATTACGACCGGATCTTCGCCGGGCTTTCCCCCGGCGACCGGCTGTTTCTCGTCTCGGACGGGGTGACGGAATGCCCCGGCGACACCGGCGAATTGGGAGAGGAGGGGCTGATCCATATCCTCGAACGCAATGCCGGGCTGGACAGCGCCGGCCTGTTCGAGGTGCTGTTGTGGGAGTTGAACCTGTTCGCCGGGGGGCGGGATTTCCCCGACGACGTGTCGGGGATCCTGTTCGACTATCACGGGCGCTGACCGAAAGGCAGCCGCTGGCCGGGTCGGTATCAGACCCCGCGCAACACCTGCGCCAGCATCGCGCGATCACCGGCATTGCCCAACAGCTCCAACCCGTCTTCGGGACGCAGCCAGACGGCGGTATGCTCCGGCTCACTCGGCGGTCCCAATCGCAGCACCGGCCTGGCCAGATAGACGGTGCAGACCTTTTCCGCCCAGAACCCGTATTCCGGCATCCAGGTAAAGCGGCGGAAGGCGCCGATCCGCCGCTGTATCCCGACCCGCCAGCCGGTTTCCTCGAACACCTCGCGGTGCAATGCCGCCACCGGCTGCTCGCCCCTGTCGATCCCGCCGCCGGGCAGCTGGAACTCCGGCTTCGGGCTTTCCTGAAAGGTCGCGAGCATCCCTTCGGGGCCGAGGCAGACCGCATAGACGCCGGGGCGCCGCCGATAGTGCTGTCCCGCCTTCACCGCCTCGCCATATCGCCGGATCATCCTGGTCCCCTTGGTCTGTCCGTTGCCGCTCCTATATTGGCGCGGTACGCCAGACAGGATATGCCCCAGAGGGCAGCTTCAGGAAACCCCATGACCATCGGATCTCAACTCGCCTGGGACGATACCGTCCTGCCGTTTCAGCTTGACGCCTCGGACATCCGCGGCCGCGTTGCGCGGCTGGACGGTGCGCTGGATCAGGTGCTGAAACAACACGACTATCCGCCCGTGATCGAGGCGCTGGTGGCAGAGGCCGCCGCGCTGACCGCGCTGATCGGCCAGTCGATCAAGCTGCGCTGGAAACTTTCGCTGCAAATCCGCGGCAAAGGCGCGGCCCGGTTGATCGCGACCGATTACTATGGCCCCGCCGCCGAGGGCGAGCCGGCGCTGATCCGCGCCTATGCCAGCTACGATGCCGAAAGGCTCGACCATGACACAACCGACCCGTTCAGCCAGATCGGCGCGGGGTTCTTCGCGGTGATGATCGACCAGGGCGAGGGGATGATGCCCTATCAGGGCTTCACCCCCATTGCCGGCACCTCGCTTTCGGCCTGCGCAGAGACATATTTCGCCCAGTCCGAGCAGTTGCCGACCCGGTTCGCCGTGCGCTTCGGCCAATCGCAGGAACCCGGCGTCGCGCCGCATTGGCGCGCCGGCGGGGTCATGCTGCAACATATGCCGCAGATCGGCGGCGTCCGGGCCGAGGGCGGTTCGGGCGAGGGTGGTCTGCTGACCCATGTCGACATCCTGCATGGCGATGCGAACGACAACTGGAACCGCGCCAATCTGCTGCTCGACACGGTGGACGAGATAGAGTTGATCGGGCCATCGGTGCAGCCGACCGACCTGCTGGTGCGGCTGTTCCATGAGGAGGGGCCGCGGGTCTTCGACGCGCAGCCGATCCGTTTCGGCTGCACCTGCTCCGAGGACAAAGTGCGCTCCACCATGTCGATCTACAGTCAGAAAGACATCTCGAAGATGACCACGGACGACGGCAAGGTCACCGCCGACTGCCAGTTCTGCGGCGCACATTACGAACTCGACCCCAGAACCCTGGGGTTCGAGGCCGAAGGCGCCTCGGGCAAGCCGATCTGAGGGGCCGATGTCGGACCGGGATCTCGAGGATCGTCTGCGCCGGGCGCTTTCGCGCCCCTCAGTCGCGACCTCGGATTTCGATCTGACCCCCGGCATCCGGCCGCGCCCGCGAGAACTGCGCGCGGCCGGTGTGCTGATCGCCGTCTGGCTGCGACCCGAAGGGGCGCGGCTGATCCTGACGCAGCGCTCGCCGCAGCTGAAGCATCATCCCGGCCAGGTCGCCTTTCCGGGCGGCAAGGTCGACCCCGGCGACGATGGTCCTGTCGGCGCCGCCCTGCGCGAGGCGCAGGAGGAGATCGCCCTTCCCCCCGGCATGGTCGAAACGCTCGGCACCTTTCCCGCGCATGAGACGGTGACGGGTTTCGCCGTAACCCCGGTTTTGGGCCTTGTCAGAGACGCTTTTTGTCCCCTCGCCGAGGCGGGGGAGGTGGCCGAGGTCTTCACCGTGCCGATGGATCATGTGCTGAACCTGTCGCGTTACCGGGTCGAACGGCGGCGATGGCAGGGGGTCTGGCGCAGCTATTATACCGTGCCCTGGGGTCCCTATTACATCTGGGGCGCGACCGCGCGGATGCTGCGGCAACTGGCCGAACGGGTCGCGGAATGAGGATCGCGGGCGGTTGGCTGTCGGCACCGGGGTTTCAGGCGCTGTGTGCAGCTCTGGAAGGAGCCGGTTTCCAGGCCATGGCGGTCGGCGGCTGCGTGCGTAATGCGCTGCTCGGCCAGCCTGTGGCGGATGTCGACATCGCGACCGATGCCCGACCCGAAACAGTCTCTGTTCTTGCCGAAAAGACCGGTTTTCGGGTCGTTCCGACCGGGATTTCGCATGGCACCGTCACCGTTATCGCCGAGGGCGAAGCTTACGAGGTCACCACCTTTCGCCGCGATGTGGAAACCGACGGGCGACACGCCATCGTCGCCTTTTCCGACAGCCTGGCCGAGGATGCGCGGCGCCGCGATCTGACGATGAATGCACTTTACGCCGACCGCCAGGGCCGGGTCGCCGACCCCGTCGGTGGTCTGCCCGATCTGCTGGCCCGCCGCGTCCGCTTCGTCGGCGACGCCGAGGCGCGGATCCGCGAGGATTACCTGCGCATCCTGCGCTTCTTCCGGTTCTACGCCTGGTATGGCGACCCCGGCGAGGGCCCGGATGCCGATGGCCTCGCCGCCTGTGCGGCCAATTCCGCCGAAACAGAGACACTTTCACGCGAAAGGGTGGGGGCGGAACTGCGCAAACTTCTGTCCGCCCCGAACCCGGCACCCGCTGTCGCCGCAATGGCGCAGACCGGGGTTCTGGCCGCGGTGCTGCCCGGTGCCGATCCGCGGGCGCTGCCAGTGCTGATCCACCTGGAGCAGGGCGCCGTGCCGCATTGGCTGCGCCGTTTGGCGGTGATCGGCGGGGCG
>JAATGA010000377.1 GCA_015654855.1 Rhodobacterales bacterium | reverse complement strand
GGCCGCGAAGGCTTCGAGCAGGCGCCCCTTTTGCTTGAGTTTGTAGCCCTCGACAGTCGCAGGTATGCCTGCCGCACCGCCGGGAATGTTGTACAGAATTCCGGTCGTTGAATCCGCGTAGACATTGGCGGCGTAGATCCCGGCGAGCGCGATCAGCATGGTGTCGAGCGGAAGACCCAGAATGATGGGTAAAAGGACCGCCATCATCGATCCGCCGCTGAAACCCGGCAACGTCCCGTAAATCAGGCCAAGAAAGACACCGAACACCAGCCAGATCAGATTGTGCAATGCAAATGCGTTCTGAAACCCTTCCAGAACCGTTGCCACGTCGACGCTCATCGTCCCCTCCCCCCGAACGTTTATGGTTATGTGCGCGGCACGTCGCCATGCCGCGCTTTCTCGGTTTCGTCAGTCGGACTTGACCGATGCGATCATCCCGCCGATGGCATTGTTCAGCCCGTCGTAGATGACCTGCGTTTCCTCCGGCGTGTAGTAGACCGGGAACCGGTAGCTCGAGACCTTTTCCTTCCACTCGGGATTGGTCACGACATTCCTGAATACCTCGGTCAGCTTTCTGTAGGTCTCGTCCGGAAGGCCTGCCTTGACCATCATCCCGTTGAAATGGGTCGTACCCAGGGTCTTCAGATCCTCGACCTTGTAGCCCAGCTCATCCTGGTAATCGGCCAGCGTCGGAATCTCCTTGTAGGGGAAGTTGTCGGTCATCCCCTTGGCCAGAAGCGTCATGATCGTGACGTCCGGGTTGTCGGCATACTGGATCGAGGCGGTGATGATGATATCCAGATCGCTCGTCAGCAGGTCGGTGAACAGCGTCCCGCCGGAATCGTAGTAGACGTGGTTGATCTTGATCCCGAAAAACTGCTGCAACTCGACGATCTGCACATCCTCGACCCTGCCCGGCCCGATCGTGCCCACGGTGATCTCGCCCGGATGTTCCTTCGCAGCGGCGATAAAGGCCGGGAAGGTCTGATAGGGGCTGTCCTTCAGCACCACCATGCCCGAGTTCGGAATGTCGGAATAGATGCCCAGCGGCAGCCATTCCTCGTATTTCCACGGCGGCGGGGTCGCCGACAGGTGCGGGTAGAGGTAAGGTCCGAAGGTCGAGGACGAGGGAATGATGGCGCAACCGTCGGCGGGACGCGCGTAAAGCGAGTTGTAGCCGATCACCCCCGCCGCGCCCTCGATCGTCTCGATGTTGACGCGGATACCCAGCTCCTTTTCGAAGAAGGGCTGGAAGTCCTGCATGGCAAGGCCGACCACGCCCCCGGGCGCGAAATTCCCGATCAGCGTGAATTGCCCGCAATCCTGAGGCCAGTCGGCCAGCGCTTCTCCGGTGGCGGCGAGACTTATGCAGCTGGCAAGCAGTGCCGCCGCTCTTCGCCGCCGCACCGGCAGTATCGTCCGGGTCATTGACCTTCCTCCCTCTTCGGCGTCGCAGAACGCGCGCCCTCCCGCTTCGATCCTTCGTCCGGCGGGGGCGACGGATCGCCCTCCCTACCCGCCGAAACTGTGCTTTCGTTTGGAGAGGGATCCCGCCGCTTCGCCCCGGACGGGCCGCTCACCGTGATCCCCGATAGCGGCAGAAATTACATATTGCATGACAATATGTCAACAGCTATGGTTTCGAAATAGACGCTGTCAGCGGTTGCATCCGCAGCAGAACCAGGAAACCAGGGACAGGGCCGGAACGTGAAACGCTACGCGCACTATATAAACGGCAGCTTCGTCGACTCGGGGGACGGGCGGACCTTCCCGACCGACGATCCGTTCACGGGCGAGGTCTGGGCGGAAATCGCCCGCGGTGGCGCCGCCGAGATGGAGGCCGCGGTCGAGGCCGCCGCCGCCGCCTTCGAGTCGCCTGCCTGGGCCGGAATCACCGCCAGCGCCCGCGGCGCGCTTCTGCGCCGGATCGGCGATGTGATCGCCGCGAATGCGAAATACCTGGCCGAGGTCGAGGTGCAGGACAACGGCAAGCTGATGGCAGAGATGCACGCCCAACTGCGCTATCTGCCGAACTACTACTATTATTACGGTGGCCTCGCCGACAAGATCGAGGGCGCGAACATCCCGCTCGACAAACCGGGCTATATGAATATCACCGAATACGTGCCGCTCGGCGTGATCGGCATCATCACACCCTGGAACTCGCCCCTGAACCTGACCACCTGGAAGCTGGCACCGGCGCTGGCCGCGGGCTGCACCGTGGTGATCAAGCCCTCGGAATTCACCTCGGCCTCGATGCTGGAACTGGCGCGGCTGATCGACGAGGCCGGCATCCTGCCGCCGGGCGTGCTGAACGTGGTGACCGGCTTCGGCGCCGAGGTCGGCCCGACGCTTGTCTCGCATCCTAGGGTGGCGAAGATCGCCTTCACCGGCTCGGACGCCACCGGCCGGGCGATCTATGCCGACGCCGCGCGCTCCATGAAGCATGTGACGATGGAACTGGGCGGCAAGTCGCCGAACATCGTCTTCGACGACGCTGATCTCGATGAGGCCGTGGCGGGGGCGATTTCCGGCATCTTCGCGGCCACCGGCCAGACCTGCCTCGCGGGCTCGCGGCTTCTGGTGCAGGACAGCATCCACGATGCCTTCCTCGACCGGCTGGTCGCCATCACCCGAACCGCCACGCTCGGCAATCCGGCGGAGCCCGGCACCCAGATCGGCCCGGTCACCACGCCGCAGCAATTCACCAAGGTGCTGGACTATATCGCCGTTGCCAAGGCCGAGGGCGCGCGGCTGGTCGTCGGCGGCGAGCGCCCGGACCTGGAAATCTGCAGCCGGGGCCGATTCGTCCAGCCGACAATCTTCGCCGATGTGACCAACCAGATGCGGATCGCGCGGGAAGAGGTCTTCGGCCCGGTCCTCGCCGTGATCCGATTCAAGGACGAGGACGAGGCGGTGCGCATCGCCAATGACACGATCTACGGCCTCGCCGCCGGGGTCTGGACCCGCGACATGGGCCGCGCCGTGCGCATGGCCAAGGCGATCCGCGCGGGCACCGTCTGGATCAACACCTACCGGGCGCTCAGCTACATGTCGCCCTTCGGCGGCTTCGGCCAAAGCGGCATCGGCCGCGAGGGCGGCGCCGAGATGGTCAAGGAATACCTGCAGCCGAAAAGCATCTGGATGAACATCGGCGCACCGCCGGCCAACCCGTTCGTGCAGAGGTAGGCATGGGGCAGCAGCGACGCGAAGGCCAACCGTCCGGCAAAGCGACGGAACGTCACACAAACCGGCCAGGAACAGCAATTCAATGATAAGGGAGAAAAACATGGGCAATGCCCGGTATGAGGCTGGACTGGCGTTGCGGCGAAGCGTGCTGGGGGACGAATATGTCAACCGGTCGCTTGAAAACGCCACGCCTTTCACGAAGCCCTTTCAGGATCTCGTCACCGAATACTGCTGGGGCGAAGTCTGGACGCGCGAAGGACTGGACAGAAGGACCCGCAGTATCATCAATCTCGCCATGCTGACCGCACTGAACCGCCCCCACGAGATCGCGACCCATGTCCGCGGTGCGCTCAACAACGGGCTGAGCGAAGCGGAGATCTGCGAGATCCTGCTGCAGACCGCGATCTATTGCGGCGTGCCGGCAGCACTCGACAGCTTCCGCATCGCCCAGACGGTGATCAGCGACAGCAAGGAAAAAGCCGGCAAATGACACTCGATCCCTCGGCCGTCACCATAGGCTTCGTCGGTCTCGGCAACATGGGCGCGCCCATGGCGTCTCGGCTGGCAGCCGCCGGCTTCCGGCTTCTCGTCCATGATGTCAGCGCCCCGGCGCTGGCCGCCTTCTGCGCCTCGGTGCCCGGGACGCAGGCCAGCCCGCCTGCGGAGCTCGCCGCAGCAGCGGATGTCGTGGTCACCATCCTGCCCACCGGCGCCATCGTGCGCGGCTTCCTGTTCCCGCCCGACGGCTCCGCCGCCCCGGCCCGCGCGATGCGCCCGGGTACGGTGGTGGTGGACATGAGTTCGTCCGAGCCGATCGGCACCCGCGAGACCGGCGAGATGCTGGCCGCACTCGGCATCCGCATGGTGGATGCGCCGGTCTCGGGCGGGGTGGTGCGGGCCCGCGCCGGTACGCTCGCCGCGCTGATCGGCGGCGAGGCCGAAACGGTGGACTGGCTGAAACCGCTGTTCGCCGCCATGTGCGGGCCGCTGGTCCATGTCGGCGGCCTCGGCGCCGGCCATGCGATGAAAGCGCTCAACAACTATGTCTCCGCCGCCGGACTGACCGCCGCCTGCGAAGCGCTGCGCGCCGCCGAACGCTTCGGCATCGAGGGTCAGCGCGCCGTCGATGCGCTGAACGCCTCCTCGGGCCGCAACAACAGCACCGAGACCAAGCTCGCGCAATTCGTCTTGTCGGAAACCTACGGCTCAGGCTTCACCGCGGGGCTGATGAACAAGGACCTCGGCATCGCGCTGGATCTGATCCGCGCGCTCGATCTCGACGCGCCGCTGGCCCGGGCCTTTGTCCCGATCTGGGGTAAGCTGACCGATAGCATCGGCCCCGCGGTCGATCACACGGCTATCGCGAAACTGGTCGGCCGCACCACCGGGTGATACCCGAAAAGGCGAATGCCCGACGGACCTTGACGAAGCGAACCGGTGTGCGCGTGGGAATCAGTTTAAGATTGGCGATGAGAAATCCGTTAAGATTTCGGCGCGTATCTCATTGATTTTGATTGAAAACATGTTTCCGAAGTCCGGCAGAGCATTTTCGGAAGGGTGGCGATCTTAACGGAAACCCCACACCCATTGAAACCAAAGAGGAAGCTGCGGGATGGGCACGACCGCGTCAAAGGTTATCCGGACGGATTACGGAACCAGCCCGGCTTCATGCTCGATGAAGTGCGGGTTTTCGAAAACCGACAGCAGATCGTGTATCTGGCGATCTTCTTTCTTCTCAATAATCCGCACGACAGCGTCAAAAACCTGATCCTGAGGATAGGGTGCAGCGGTGTGGCCTTTTTTGCAGGAGTCAGGGGGCGGCGGGATGTGCCGCCTTTCCAGGCGGGTTCGGACCACGCGCTCGATC
>JAATGA010000276.1 GCA_015654855.1 Rhodobacterales bacterium | reverse complement strand
GCGACTATGGCGTCGGCGGCTTCGGCGGCTTGCAGGAATTACCAAATCTCAACAAACCGGTGATCTGCGCGGTCAATGGAATCTGCTGTGGCGGCGGGCTGGAACTTGCCCTTTCCTGCGATCTGATCCTAGCGAGCCGGAACGCGACCTTTGCCCTGCCGGAGATCCGGTCGGGAACCGTGGCCGATGCCGCTTCGATCAAGCTGCCGAAGCGGATCCCTTATCACGTCGCGATGGACCTGCTGCTCACGGGGCGCTGGTTCGATGCGGAAGAGGCCTTCCGCTGGGGGTTGATCAAGGAGATCACCACACCGGAAGACTTGCTCGCCAAGGCCTGGGATCTGGCGCGGCTGTTGGAAAGCGGCCCGCCGCTGGTCTATGCCGCGATCAAGGAAGTGGTGCGCGAAGCCGAGAACATGCGATTCCAGGATGCGCTGAACCGGGTGTCCAAGCGGTTGTTGCCGACTGTGGACCGGCTCTATTCGTCTGAGGATCAGCTGGAGGGTGCGCGGGCCTTTGCCGAGAAGCGGGATCCGGTCTGGAAGGGCCGCTGAGGCGGATGCCGGGCAGAGGGGCCGTCTGCCCCCTGGCCTGAGGCCGGTTCGCCCGCCCCGAGGATATTTTCGCCAGGATGAGGGGCAGGGCGCTGTCGCCTGATTTGGCGACTGAAGGGAGCGGGTGCGACATCTTCTGTCGCTTTCGCGCAGTCTGTTGTGGAGCGTGGCGTTAGCCTTGCCGGAAAAACAGGGGCGGTGGGTCATGGACGAGACCGATTACATCATCGTCGGCGCGGGTTCCGCGGGTTGCGTGCTGGCCGAACGGCTGACCGCCTCGGGGCGGCATCGGGTGACGCTGATCGAGGCAGGGGGCAGCGACCGGCGATTCTTCGTCCAGATGCCGCTTGGCTATGGCAAGCTGTTTTACGATCCGTCGGTGAACTGGTGTTATCGGACCGAGCCCGATCCGGGGCTGGCGGGTCAGGCGGATTTCTGGCCCAGAGGCAAGATCCTGGGCGGGTCGTCCTCGATCAACGCCATGGTCTGGATCCGGGGGCACCGGGCGGACTACGATGACTGGGAGCGCGCGGCCGGGTCGGACTGGGGCTGGCAGGCGGCGCTGGCCGGCTATCGTGCGCTTGAGGACAACGAGGCCGGGGCCGACGCCTGGCGCGGGGCGGGGGGGCCGCTTTTCATCTCGGCCAACCGGCGGGGGCTGCATCCGCTGGTCGCGGATTACGTCGCGGCCTGCGGCGAGGCGGGCCTGGCCGAGAATGCCGATTTCAACGGGGCGGAGCAGGAGGGTGCCGGCACCTATCAAATGACGATCCGGGGCGGGCGCAGGAACTCGACCGCGCGGGCCTTTCTGCATCCGGCGATGCGGCGGGGGAACCTGCGGGTGATCACCCATGCGCTGGCGACCCGGGTGGTGGTCGAGGACGGGCAAGCGGTCGGCGTAGAATACCGGCGCGGCGGTGAGACGCGGAGCTTGCGCGCACGGGCCGAGGTGATCCTGTCAGGCGGCGCGATCAACTCGCCGCAGCTTTTGCAACTGTCCGGGATCGGGCCGGCGGGGCATCTGGCGGGGCTGGGGATTCCGGTCGTGCTGGACAATGCCCATGTCGGTGGCAATCTCAACGACCACCAGGGCATCAACTACACCTGGAAGATGAAGGTGCCTACCTATAACGACATGCTGCGGCCCTGGTGGGGCAAGCTGCGGGTCGGTCTGGAATATCTGCTGACCCGGCAGGGGCCGCTGGCGAAGTCGATCAATCATGCGGGCGGGTTCTTCCGCACCTCGCCCGCCGAGCCGCGGCCGAACATGCAGCTTTACATGCAGGCCTTCTCCACGCTGATCCCCCGGGATGGCGAGCGGCCTATCCTGACGCCCGACCCGTTTTCGGGCCTGTCGATCGGCTTGTCGAATTGCCGCCCGACCTCGCGCGGGTGGCTGCGGATCCGGTCGTCCGATCCGGGGCTGGCGCCCGAGATCGTGGCCAATGCCTTTTCCACCGATCATGACGTGGACGAGATGCTGCTGGCGGTGAAGTTCCTGCGCACCATCGCCGCGCAGCCCGCCATGGCGCGGCTGATCGCCGAGGAACTGCGGCCCGGTCCGGCCGTTCAGGACGACGCGGGCCTGATCGCCGATTTCCGCGCGCGGTCCGGGACGGTCTTCCATCCTTCCTGCACCTGCCGCATGGCGGCGGAGGGGGAGGGAGTGCTCGACAGCCGGTTGCGGGTGCGGGGTGTCGCAGGGCTGCGCGTCATCGACGCGTCGAGCTTTCCGAACCTGATCGCGGGGAACACGAATGCGCCGTCGATCCTGACGGGCTGGATCGGCGCGGACCTGGTGCTGGCCGATACGGCAAGCGCCGGTCGGGGCGGCTGAGCGGTCGGGTTTGCAATGGGCGCGAACCAAGGCGGACCCGCACGCGCCCCGGCAGGCGTGAGGGGAAGGCCATCGTCGGGCGCGCGTGTCAGGCCGCCGACACTCGCGCGCCTGGCGCGTATCGGTGGTTCGCAATCCGGCCCGCCTGGCAAGGACGGGCCGGACAGGGCGTTATTGGCAGGCTGCCGTGTATTCGCGGCCATAGCTGTCGCGATAGCGGCAGTTCTGGCCGTCCTGGGATTTGCCGATCAGATTGCCGGCGACGGCGCCGATACCGGCCCCGATGATCGCGCCTTTCGTCCGGTCGCCATGCGACGAGACGGCGCTGCCGACGAGCGCGCCCGCGGCGGCACCCCCGACGGTCGAGGTTTCGGTGGTGGTGCAGGCCGCAACCGCAAGTAAAAGCGGCAGGGCAAGGGCAAGGCGTTTCATCTGTTCCTCCGCTGGAAGTCAGTCAGTCCAAGACGTTTGCGCGTATCAAACGCATATGGGACCGCCGCGGTTCCCTCGCGGCGGTCCCGATCTCAGTTTAGATGCGCGATCAGACCCGCGCCAGCCCCAGCCCTTGCAAAGCCTCGCGGATTTCGTCGAGGATCACCGGATCGTCGATGGTCGCCGGCACCTTGAACGCCTGTCCGTCGGCGATTTTCACCATCGTGGCGCGCAGGATCTTGCCCGAGCGGGTTTTCGGCAGGCGTTCGACCACGCAGGCGCGTTTGAAATCGGCGACGGGGCCGATCTTTTCGCGCATCAGCCGCACGCATTCGGCGACCACATCGTCATGCGTCCGGCCCGAGCCTTTGTTCAGGCACAGGAACCCCAGTGGCGACTGGCCTTTCAGATCGTCAGCCACGCCGATCACCGCGCATTCGGCCACGTCGGGGTGCGAGGCCAGAACCTCCTCCATCGCGCCGGTGGAGAGGCGGTGGCCGGCCACGTTGATCACATCGTCGGTGCGGGCCATGATGTAAACATAGCCGTCTTCGTCGATATAGCCTGCGTCACCCGTCTCATAATAGCCGGGGAAATGTTCGAGATAGCTTTTGCGGAACCGATCCTCGGCATTCCACAGTGTCGGCAGCGTGCCGGGGGGCAGAGGCAGACGGATCGTGATGGCCCCCAGGGTGCCGGGTGCGACAGGGTGACCGCCCTCGTCCAGCACCTGCACGTCGTAACCCGGCATCGGCACGGTGGGCGAGCCGACCTTGACCGGCAAAAGCTCGATCCCCGTCGGGTTGGCGGCGATGGCCCAGCCGGTTTCGGTCTGCCACCAGTTGTCGATGACCGGCACCTTCAGGTGACGCTCGGCCCAGTGGATCGTGTCGGGGTCGGCGCGCTCGCCGGCCAGGAACAGGGTTTTCAGGCTGCGCAGGTTGTAATCGTCGATCAGCTCGCCTTCGGGATCCTCGCGCTTTATGGCGCGCAGCGCGGTGGGGGCGGTGAACAGCACCTTGACCCGGTGGTTCTGAATCACGCGCCAGAAAGCGCCGGCATCGGGGGTGCCGACGGGCTTGCCCTCGTAGACCATGGTGGTCGCGCCGGCGACCAGGGGGGCGTAGCAGATATAGCTGTGCCCCACGACCCAACCCACGTCCGAGGCCGCCCAGAACACATCGCCAGGCCCGCAGCCATAGATGTTCGGCATGGTCCAGTTCAGCGCGACCAGATGGCCGGCGGTATGGCGCACCACGCCCTTGGGCGCCCCGGTCGTGCCGGAGGTGTAAAGGATATAGGCCGGGTGATTGCCCTCGACCGGCACGCATTCGGCCGGCTCGATGCCATACTGAAAGCTGTGCCAGGCGACATCGCGCCCCTCGATCAGCTTGGCGACCTCTTGCTCGCGCTGGAAGATCACGCAGAAATCGGGCTGATGCGTCGCCAGTTCGACGGCCTTGTCGAGCAGCGGCTTGTAGTGGACGATCCGGTTCGGCTCGATCCCGCAGGAGGCCGCGATGATCGCCTTGGGCGTGCAGTCGTCGATGCGGACGGCCAGTTCGTTGGCCGCGAAACCGCCAAAGACCACGGAATGGATCGCGCCGAGCCGGGCGCAGGCCAGCATCGCCTCCAGCGCCTCGGGGATCATCGGCATGTAGATGATCACCCGGTCGCCCTTTTCGATGCCCTTGGCGCGCAGCGCGCCGGCAAGGCTCGCGACCCGTTTTTGCAATTCGCGGTAGGTGATGCCCTTGGTCGCGCGGGTGACGGGGCTGTCGTGGATGATGGCGATATGATCGCCGCGACCGGCCTCGACATGGCGGTCGACGCAGTTCCAGCAGCCGTTGAGCGTGCCGTCGGCGAACCATTCGTAGATCGGCGCCTGCGTATCGTCGAGCGCGCGCGAGGGCGGGGTGATCCAGTCGATCCCTTCGGCCGCGTTCATCCAGAAGGTTTCCGGGTCGGCCTTCCAGCCGGAATAGACCCGTTCGTAGGCGCCTGCCTGAGCTGTGCCCGCCTGAACCATGATTGCCTCCTCCCTCAATGAGACAGTCACTTTGTTACGGGCTGGCGAGGGGTGGCGCAATTCTGTTGCGGCGGGCCGACGGCGGTCCCGCAGAAGAATTTTGCAGAATTGTCGCTCATGCAGGGCGGTTGATTTGCAAACTGTGATTATCAGTGTAAACCAGCGGCGAAATCCGGGACTTTTTGCAAAGTCTTCGGGCCTCGCTGTGCATTTCCTGCGAATCAGTCAGGCGGCGAGGTGCCCCGCCGCCTGTCATCCGCGCCGGAGCCGGGCGTCAGCCGTAGTGCGAAACCTCGGTCCCGGCGATGGCTGACATGTTCAGCAGGCCCCGCGCGGTGATGGAGTTCGTCACGATATGCGCCTTGTTGCCCAGACCCATCAGGATCGGCCCGACCTCCAGCGCATTCGCCTTCATCTTCAGGATGTTGCGCACACCGGATGCGGCGTCGGTCTGTCCGAAGACCAGCACGTTCGCCGCCCCCTCGAACCGCGATCCGGGCAGCACGCGGTCGCGGATGTCCTGGTCCAGCGCCGCATCGACATGCATCTCGCCCTCATAGAGGAAATCGCGCGGCCGGCTGTCGAGGATCTGTAGCGCAGCCCGCATCCGCACCCCCGACGAAGAGCCGAGGTTGCCGAATTGCGACGAGGAGCAGAGCGCGATCTTCGGCACCATGCCAAAGCGTTTCACATGCCGCGCTGCGCCGATGACCGTGTCGCAAATCTGCTCTGGCGTGGGTTCGGCATGGACATGGGTGTCGGCGATGAACAGCGGCCCGTCCTCAAGGATCATCAGCGACAGCGCGCCGATCGGATGCAGGCGGTCGCGGGCCAGCACCTCGGTGATGTATTTGAGGTGCCAGAGATACTGCCCGAAGGTGCCGCAGATCAGGCTTTCCGCCTCGCCCCGATGGACCATGATCGCGCCGATGGCGGTGGTGTTCGTGCGCATGATCGCGCGGGCGATGTCGGGGGTCACGCCCTGGCGGGCCATCAGCCCGTGATAGGTTTCCCAGTATTCCCGGTAGCGGTGGTCGCTTTCGGGGTTCACGATCTCGAAATCCTCGCCCGGGCGGATCTTCAGGCCGGCGCGTTCGCAGCGCATGGCGACGACCTCCGGGCGGCCGATCAGGATCGGCTTGTCGGTGGTTTCCTCGATCATCGCATTGGCCGCGCGCAGCACGCGCTCGTCCTCGCCCTCGGCAAAGACGATGCGGCGCTCGGCCAGCGCCGAGGCCTCGAAGATCGGGCGCATGATCAGCGCGGATTTGAACACCGAGCCGTCGAGCTTGCGCCGGTAGGCGTCCATATCGGGGATGGGCCGCGTGGCGACGCCCGAATCCATCGCGGCCTGGGCCACGGCGGAGGCCACGACCCCGATCAGCCGGGGATCGAAGGGTTTGGGGATCAGATAGGTTTCCCCAAAGGTCAGCCGTTCGCCCTGATAGGCCGCCGCCGCCTCGGCGCTGGTCGTGGCGCGGGCGAGCGCCGCGATCCCCTCGATACAGGCGATCTGCATGGCGTCGTTGATCTCGGTCGCGCCGACATCCAGCGCGCCGCGGAAGATG
>JAATGA010000209.1 GCA_015654855.1 Rhodobacterales bacterium | reverse complement strand
TTTTCGCGAATGTGCCGAGATAGATCACCCGCCCCGGTGAAAGCCCCGCCAGCGCCGTCAGCGGCGGGCCGGAATAGCGGAACTCGCTGTCGTAATCATCCTCGAAAATCCAGGCACCCGTCGCAGCCGCCCATTCGATCAGCGACGCGCGCCGCGCCATTCCCATCGTCACCCCGGTCGGAAACTGGTGCGAGGGCGTGACACAGGCCGCCCGCGCATCCGGCTCGGCCAGCAGGCTCGCCGCTACGTCGAGGCCACTTTCGTCGACCGGCACCGGGGCAAGCCGCGCCCCCGCCGCCGCGAGCGTGGCGCGAGAGGCGCCATAGCCCGGATCCTCGACCCAGACCGCATCGCCGGGCGACAGCAGCGCATCGGCGCAAAGCCGCAGCCCGTGCTGTGTGCCGCTGGTGACGACCACGCAATCGGGGTCGCAACGGATGCCCCGCGTCACCACCAGCATCGCCGAGATCTGCCGTCGCAGCGCGAGGCTGCCACGCGGATCGCCATAGGCGAGGTCCGACAGGCTCGCCCCCGCGATATGGCGGCGCGTGGCGGCGGCCAACCGGGCGAGGAAGGCCGGATCTGTCAGTGTTTGCCCGGTGGCAAACGGCAGCTTGCGCCCGAAGCTCAGCGCCAGATCGGGGGCGGGCGCGGCCCGTGGCAGACGCGGCAGCGCCCCGGCCACCCAGGTGCCCGCGCCATGTCGCGCCTCGATCAGCCCGTCGCTGATCAGGTGTTCGAAGGCCGCGACGATCATATTGCGGCCGATCCCCAGACGGCTTGCCAGTTCGCGGCTGGAAGGCAGGCGGGTGCCGGCCGGCAACAGCCCGTCGAGGATCGCGGTGCGCAAGCCACTGTGGACCCGCAAGGCCTGATTGGGGATCCCGGCATCAAGCCGGATCGGCGGAAAGGCGGCCGGCAAAGTGGTTGGACGTTTCATATGAAAATCGGACCTGTGCGGGACCACTCTGCCCGTGCGACACCGCGCTGGCAAGCCGCGAAGGAGCCCGCCCCATGTCCGACCCGATCTCCGAACAGTCCGATCCGCACTACGCCGTCGATGCGGTGAACCGCGTCAAACGCCGCCATGACCGGGGGTTCTACGATCACGACACGGTGCATCGCCTGCTGGATGCGGCGGCCCTTGCCCATGTCGCCTGGGTGATCGACGGGCGACCCTTCTGCACGCCGACGCTGTTCTGGCGCGAGGGGACGCGGCTTTACTGGCACGGCAGCAGCGCCAGCCGGATGCTGAAGAACCTTTCTGAAGGGGAGCCCGCCTGCGTCACCGTCACCCATCTCGACAGCCTGGTTCTGGCGCGGTCGGGTTTCAACCATTCGGCGGATTACCGGTCGGTCATGGCCTTCGGCACCGCGCGCCTCGTCACCGAACCAGAGGAAAAGCTGCGGGCGCTGACCATGATGGTCGACCGGTTCTTTCCCGACCGGACCGCGACCTTACGTCCCTCGACCAGGCAAGAGGTCAAGGCCACCTCGGTCATCGTGATGGAGATCGAGCGGGCCTCGGCCAAGATCCGGGCGCGGGGTGTGGTCGATGATGACGAGGATTACGATCTGCCGATCTATGCTGAGCGTCTGCCGGTGCGCACGGTGATCGGGGAGCCGGAACCCTGCCCGCGCCTGATACCCGGCGTGACCCGGCCGGAAACGCTCGCGTCCTATACGGGCGGGCGCCTGCTGGAAGAGGCGCTGAGCGCGGCTTATGCGACAGTCCATGGCGCGGACAGGCCCGGCTGACCAGCGGAGGGCGCGGGTTTCCCGCGCCACTCAGCGCCCGGCGAAGGGGTCCTTCGCCAGCCGCGCCACGGCCCCGGCATAGTCCGCCGCCAGCCGGTCGCACAGTTCGGCCGCGGGAAGGATGTCGTGGATCGCGGCCACCCCCTGGCCCGCCGACCAGACGTTCTTCCATGCCTTCGCCTCGTTGCCGAGGTCCATCGGCCCGTGCTTGACCAGGTTCGCCGGATCCAGCCCCGCCGCCTTGATCGAGGGGATCAGAAAGTTCGCATTCACCCCGGAAATCGCATCGGTGTAAAGGATGTCGCCCGCGCCGGCGTCGAGCAGCATCCGCTTCTGATCGTCGCCGACCGTCGCCTCATGGGTGGCGATGAAACGGGTGCCCAGATAGGCCATGTCCGCCCCCATGGCGCGGGCGGCAGCGATCTGTGCCCCGGTCGAGATCGCGCCGGACAGCACGATGGTACCGGCAAAGAACGACCGGATCTCCGGGATCAGGGCGAAGGGCGACAGCGGGCCGCCATGTCCGCCCGCGCCCGCGCAGACAGCGATGATCCCGTCTGCGCCGGCCTCTGCCGCCTTTTCGGCATGGCGGCGGTTGATCACGTCATGGAAGACCAACCCGCCATAGGAATGCACCGCATCGACCACATCCTTCACCGCCCCCAGCGAGGTGATGACCAGCGGCACGCGATGTTTCACCACGGCCTCGATGTCGGGCATCAGCCTCGGATTCGATTTGTGGACGATCAGGTTCACCCCCCAGGCGGCGCCGGGATGCGGGGCGAGCCGTTCGGCGATCTGGTTCATCCAGGCGACGAACCCTTCCGTCGTGCGCTGGTTCAGCGCGGGGAATGTGCCGACGAGGCCGGAGCGCGCGACCTCGACCACCAGATCGGGGCCGGAGGCCAGGAATATCGGCGCGGCGATGGCCGGCAGGCGCAGGGTCTCGAACTGTTTCGGCAAGGTCATGGCGCGTCCTCCTCCCAGGGGCGGGACTCATGGGAAAGGATCGCGCCGCCGCCGTCAACGGCCGGGCGGTGGTGACGGCGCGTCACGACGGGCGCGAGACCATGCAGGAGCCCCCGAAGCCTGTCGGGCTGGTGTGCGGCTATGACGGCATGTCGGGAGGGATCAGTAAAGCACCTCGGCCAGGAACCGCCCGGCGCGATCCATCCCCTCTTGCGAGATGGTGTGGCCCAGACCCGGGATCACCTTGGCCCGGGCGGAGAAACCGGCCCGCGACAGCAGCGCCTCGGCCCGGACGCTTTCGGTCGCGGGGATCACCGGATCGGATCCGCCATGGACCAGCAGCACATTGGTGTCGATCGCCGCCCGCGAGGTAACCGCCCCCGCCAGCCTGCCTGAAAAGGCCACGACTCCGGCGAGTTTCCAGCGGCCCGAGGCCACGGCGTCCAGCGCCATGATCGCGCCTTGGGAAAAGCCGACCAGCGCTACCCGGTCGGGCCGGTCGCCAAGCCCGTGCCGGTCCGTCAACCCCCGGATCACAGCGTCGAATGCGGGCCGCGCCGCCACGATGCGGCCCGGGCGGTTCGCCTCGGTCACGCCGGCGACACTGAACCATTGCCGGCCCGGCCCGCCGCCGACGAAAGGCTCCGGCCCGTCGGGCGCCTCGAAATCCGTGCGGGGCAGCGCCTCGGCCCAGATTTCACCCAAGGGGGCCAGATCGCCGCCGCGCGCGCCGACGCCATGCAGGAAGATCACCAGAGTTTCTTTCATCGCGCGCCACTCCCTTCGCGGGCTTACAGCCAGTCGAGCGCGGGCCCCCGCGGCACGATCCCGGTCGGATTCAGCGCCCGGATCGAATAGTATCCCGCCTTGATATGCGGGATCGAGACGGTCTCGCGCACGCCCGGAACGGCGATCACCGCCTTAAGATGCCGGGTCAGCGCGGGATAGTCCACGATCCGGCGCAGGTTGGTTTTGAACAACCAATGATAGGCCGCGTCGAACCGCACCGTCGTCACGAACAGCCGGATGTCCGATTCGGTCAGCCGGTCGCCGAAGAGGAACGGACCATTCCCGGCCAGCCGCGCCTCCAGGCTGTCGAGCGCGCGGAAAACATCGGCAAAGGCCTCGTCATAGGCGATCTGCGTGGTGGCGAAACCGGCGCGGTAGACGCCGTTGTTCAGCACCGGATAGAAGCTTTCGCTCAATGCGTCGATGTCGGCCGCGATGTCGGCCGGGTAAAGATCCGGCCCCGAGGCCAGCGCGCCGAAGCCGGTCGAGAACATACGCAGGATCTCGGAGGATTCGTTGTTCACGATGGTCCGGGTCTGTTTGTCCCACAGCACCGGCACCGTGGCCCGGCCGGTGTAATGCGGGTCGGCCCTGGTATAGATCTGGTGCATATATTCCGCGCCGTTCAGCGGATCGGCCTCGGCCCCGGGGAAATCCCCGCCGAAACGCCAGCCCTGGTCGGTCATCACCGGCGAGACCACTGTGACGCCGATCGCATCCGACAGGCCCTTCAGCTTGCGCCCGATCAGAGCGCGGCTGGCCCAGGGGCAGATCAGCGCGACGTAAAGGTGATAGCGTCCGGCCTCGGCCTTGAAACCGCCGGCGCCGGTCGGCCCCGGCGCGCCATCCGGCGTCACCCAATTGCGAAAGCCGGAAATCTGGCGGACGAAGCCGCCCTTTTCATCCTGGGCCTGAACCGGCTGCCAGTTCTCGTTCCATTTACCGTCGACAAGCATGTCACACCTCGTAATTCGGGCCGGGTTCAGGCGTTGGCGATCAGCACCACCGGCGTGCCCCAGGGATCGGCGAGCGCCAGCCCCCGGTCGTTGTGCGCGACCGGTGCCTTCAGCCGGGATTCGGCGGCGGTGACGAAAGCCTGCGGTGCGCGGATCTCCATCTCGACCAGGCCCGTCGCGGGGAAGCTGCGCGGGGCCGCCCCCCGGCTGTTCCAGATATTCGTCGCCACATGGTGGTGATAGCCCTCGGCCGAATAGAAGGTCGCGCCAGGGTAATTGGTGGTGATGTCGAAACCCAGAAGTTTCGCATAGAAATCCTCGGCCGGGGGCAGGGCGCCGGCTTGAAGGTGGACGTGTCCCACCACCGAACCGGCAGGAAAGCCCTTCCAGGCCTTGCCCTCGCCGGCGCGCAGGATCGGTTCGATGTCGAGTTGATACGTCGCCATCTCGACCTCGCCGTTCTTCCATTTCCAGGACGCACGCGGTCGGTCGGTATAGATCTCGATGCCGTTGCCCTCGGGATCGGTCAGATAGACCGCCTCGCTGACGATATGGTCCGAGGCGCCGACGACCGCCACCCGGTCCTTGATCGCATGGTCGATCCAGCGGCCGAGGCTGCCGCGCTCGGGCAGCAGAAAGGCGGTGTGGAACAGCCCCGCCTCACGCGGGCTGGCGCGTCGGGCGGATTTGTCGGAGCGAAGTTGCAGCAGAACGTCCGAACCGGTGCCGAGGTCGTGCACCTCGCCATCCGATTTCAACAGATGCAGGCCGATGGCCTTCTGGTAATAGTCGCTGACGGCGTTCAGGTCGTTCACGGTCAGCGAGACCCGGCCCATGCTCAGCGGTTTGGCGGTTTCGGTGGTCAAGGTCGGGTCCTCCCCCTTCGGATGCGGTCACGGTAACGGGAACTGACTGGCAAGGGCAGTCGCACCGGCAAACGCGAGGAATGCCGGCGCTGCGCGAACCGTCAGGTCAGAGCGCCTTTTTCGGCGTGGGTTTCAGGGCATAGGGCCCGTCGCCCAGCAGGGCCAGAGCCACCAGGCCCACGATCCAGAAGCCGACAAATTCCCAGCCGCCGGCATCGGCGAAGAAGCCTTTCGCACCATGGACGGTGAAGATCGCGCCCAGCAGGATCGGGGTCAGCGCCAGGGCCACGACGCGGGCATAGACGCCGAGGATCAGCGCGATCCCGCCCAGCACTTCGGCCAGGATGACGATATAGGCCAGAAAGCCCGGCAGGCCGAGCGAGGAAAAGAAGCCGGCGGTCCCGGCGGGGGTGAAGACGAAGATCTTCAGCCCGGCATGGACCAGGAACAGGATGCCCATGGAAATGCGCAGAAGAAGTGCGGCGTAGGGCGCGGTTTTGGTGTCGATCATTTCGGAGACTCCCCGGTTGGATTGCGTCGGTCCAAGATGAACTGATTCCTGTGCGAGTATTATCCCCGATACGCGTCAAACATTCCTTCCGAAATGGAATATATCAGCTACCAGCCCTGATCCCATTGCGGTTTGCCGCGAAAACACTGCGCGAGGAAGTCCACCAGCACCCGCACCTTGGCGGCCAGGTGCCGCCCCGGCGGGTAGATGGCGAAAAGGCCCCGCGGTTCGGGCTCGAACCCGGGCAGGACGATGGCGAGGCGGCCGTCGCGCAACGCCTCGCCGGCGACGAAGCTCGGGACGCGGGGGATACCCAGGCCTGCGACGGCGGCGATCATCCAGGCCTCGGCGTTGGAAAAGCGCATCCGGTCGGTCACCGTCACCGCACCCGAGGTATAGCGCCACAGGGTCGGATCGCCGGTATTGCTGTCGCAGATGCAGTCGTGGCCCGCCAGATCCTCGGGCCGTTCGGGTCGGCCATGTGCCGCCAGATAGCCGGGCGCGGCCAGGGTCACGATCCTGACCTCGCCCAGCTTGCGCGAGATCAGGCTGGAATCGGCCGGGGATCCGATGCGGACCGCCGCATCGAACCCTTCATCGACCAGCCGCACCACCCGGTCGGAAAAGTTCACATCGACCACGATGCCCGGGAAGGCCCGGGCGAAATCGGCCAGGATCGGGACCAGTTGCACCGTTCCGAAGGAAACCGGCGCGGAAATCCGCAGCCGTCCCGAAGGTGCGCCCGCCGCATTGCGGACCGAGGCGTCCAGCGCCTCGAACTCCTCGATCAGCGGCTTGATACCTTCGTAATAGGCCCGCCCGACCTCAGTCGGGGACAGGGCGCGGGTGGTGCGCGCCAGAAGCTGCACGCCAAGGTCGGATTCCAGCCGCGACACCAGCTTCGACGCCTGCCCCGACGATGTGCCCAGCCGTTCGGCCGCGCGCGAAAAGCTGCCGGTGTCGATCACCGCCACGAACATCCGGTCGCAGTCCATCCGGTCCATCGGCCTTTGTCCTTAATTTTCAAAGCTTCGGCTTTGCACGCACGGCGGCGACCGCCTATGGTCAGGACACAGGGCAGGATGCCCGGAACCCTTATTCAGTTTCACGCGCGGTGGCTCAGGGGAGCGCGTGGGGTGGTGGAGGGTTCCGCTGTGGTGGTCGGAACCCTCCATTTTTTTTCCCGCAAATCCCGCAAGGCCGATGGTCCCGCAGCCGTCGTTACAGGCCTGCCATCCGACAGATCGCCGCGAACTGCTCTTCGGTGACCGGCTGCACCGACAGGCGGGAATTGCCGACCAGGACCATGCCGGCAAGGTCGGGGCTGGCCTTGCATTCCTCCAGCGTCACGGCGCGCGGCAGCGGTTTCACCGCCTTGATCCACACGCATTCCCAGCGGGGGTCGTCGGTCGTGCTGTCATGGCTCGCCTCGCGGCAGACCTCGACGATGCCGACGATCTCTTTGCCGACGTTGGAATGGTAGAAGAAGCCGCGGTCGCCTGTCACCATGGCGCGCATATTGTTGCGGGCCTGGTAGTTGCGCACGCCGCCCCATTCCTCGCCCTCGTCGCCTTTGGCGACCTGCTGGTCCCAGCTCCAGGTGTCGGGTTCCGATTTGAACAGCCAGAAGGCCATCAGATCACCTTTTTCCATTCGCTGACGAAGACATCGGTGAAAAGCCCGGCTTTGGCATAGGGGTCGTTCGCCGCCCATTCCCGCGCCGCCGCGACGTTTTCCACGTCCAGCACCAGCAGCGATCCGACCATCTCGCCGACCTCGTTCAGGAAGGGGCCGGCCTGTTCGACCACGCCGCTTTCCTTCAGATAGCGCAGATGGGCGTCGCGGTTTTCGGTCCGGGTCACCAGAGAGCCGGGTTTGTCCTTGCAGATCAGCGCAACGCGCATGGGGGGGGTCACTCCTGTTTCAGCGGGCGGGAAAGAAGGGCGGTCGCGGCGTCATGCGGGCCGATGCGGCCCTCGACCAGGGCGGCGACCATGGTGGTGATCGGCATGTCGATGCCGCGCTCGGCGGCCAGGCGGGTGACGGCGCGGGCGGTGGCCGCGCCCTCGACCGTGACGGTGGGGTCGAAGCCATCGCCCGCGCCAAGCGCCAGGCCATAGCGGAAATTCCGTGACTGCGCCGAGGTGCAGGTCAGGACCAGATCGCCCAGACCCGACAGGCCCGCCAGCGTCTTGGCCCGCGCGCCGAGCGCCAGCGCCAGCCGCAGCATCTCGGCATAGCCGCGCGTCATCAGCGCGGCGCGGGCGCTGTCGCCCAGGCCCGCGCCCATGGTTACGCCCGCCGCGATGGCGATCACATTCTTCAGCGCGCCACCCAGTTCCGCTCCGGTCACATCGGTCGAGCGGTAAAGCCGCAGCGTGGCGGCCGACAGCAGATGTTGCAGATCGGCCCCCGCCGCCTCGTCCGCGCAGGCGAGCGTCAGGGCGGTCGGCAGGCCGCGCGCGATATCGGCGGCGAAACTGGGACCGGTCAGGATGGCCGGAACGGCGCGCGGACAGGCCCCGGCGATCACTGCCGTTGGGCCGCGCAGGCTGGCCAGGTCCACGCCTTTGCAGCAGGCGACCAGCGCGCGCCCGTCAAAGCGCCCGGCATTTTCCGCAAGGAAGCCGGAGAGTTGTTGCATCGGCAGGGTCAGCAGCAGCGCCCCCGCTTCGTCCAGGCCCGCCAGATCCGCCGTCAGCCGCAGACCCGGTGGCAGATCGACACCGGGCAGCCTGGCCTCGTTCCGGCTTTCCTCCTCCATCACCGCGATTTGCGCGGCGCTGCGGGCATAAAGCGTGACCGCCCGCCCCTCGCGCGCCAGGACCACCGCCAGCGCCGTGCCGAAGGCGCCCGCGCCGATGATGCCGATCCCGGTCATGCCTTCACTCCGCGCTTGCCGGAGCCGAGCATCGGCGCGGCGGTCCGGTCGAGCGGCCAACGCGGGCGCGCCTGCAACTCCATCCCGTCGCGGCCGCCGTCGCGGAACCGCTCGATCCCCGCCCAGGCGATCATCGCGGCATTGTCGGTGCAAAGCCGCAGCGGCGGCGCGACGAAGGGCAGGCCCGCCCGGGCCGCGACCGCCTCCAGCCCCGCGCGGATGGTGCGGTTGGCCGCCACGCCACCGGCCACGGCGATGGCGGTGACGGCCGCCAGATCGCGCGCCGCGTTGATAGCCCGGCGGGTCTTTTCCGCCAGCACATCGGCCACCGCCGCCTGAAAGCCCGCGCAAAGGTCGCGGCGATCCTGGACGGTGATGCCGCCCTTCTCCGCCACCAGCGCATCCCGTGCCCTGAGCAGCGCCGTTTTAAGCCCGGAAAAGGACATGTCGCAATCCGGCCGGTCGAGCAGCGGACGCGGGAAACGGAACCGGCGGACATCGCCCCCTTCCGCCTCGACCTCGACCACCGGACCGCCGGGCTGTGCCAGACCCAGAAGTTTCGCCGTCTTGTCGAAGGCCTCGCCCGGGGCATCGTCGATCGTGCCGCCCAGGCGACGGAAATCCTCCGGGCCGCGCGCCAGCAGGAACTGGCAATGACCGCCGGACACCAGCAGCATCAGATAGGGGTAATCCAGCCCGTTGGTCAGCCGGGGGGTCAGCGCATGGCCGGCGAGATGGTTGACGCCCACAAGCGGCAGGCCCGTCCCGGCGGACAGGCCCTTGGCCAGCATCACGCCCGACAGCACCCCGCCGATCAGCCCGGGCCCCGCCGTGACAGCGATTCCGTCGAGGTCGGTAAGCGCCAGACCCGCCTCGGCCAAGGCCCGTTCGACGGCGTGGTCGAGGCGTTCGGCATGGGCGCGGGCGGCGATTTCCGGCACCACGCCGCCGAAGGCCGCGTGCAGCGCCGCCTGCCCCTCGACCACCGAGGACAGGATCCGGGGCGCCTCACCGCTTTGCGGCGCATGGCGAACCACGGCTGCGGCGGTGTCGTCGCAACTACTCTCGATGCCCAGAAAGGTCAGTGCCCGAACCATGCCCGCCGTTCGCCTCTCTTCGTCCGCCTCTCTCGCCGCCGTTGCCATGCGGCCCCTCACGCAGGTAACACCCGTTGCATGGCCATACAATCCCGCGCCCCCCTCCGTTCCGGCCCCACCGTGCTGCTGACCCGGCCGGAGGCGCAGTCGCATCGCTTTGCCAAGGCATTGGCCGCGCGATTCGGATCGGGCGTGGCGATCGAGATCGCGCCGCTGATGATGACTGCC
>JAATGA010000507.1 GCA_015654855.1 Rhodobacterales bacterium | reverse complement strand
CCGTTGCGGCCCAGCACGGCGATCCGGGCGCCGGGCTCGATCTCCAGCCGCGCGATCTTCAGCACCGGCGTCTTCTGGTCATGGCCGAAGACCGCCTCTTGCAACCGGAAGGCGCCCCGGATCAGCGGCTTGTGGATGCGCCGCGCCTCGTCCGAGGCATCGACGGGCAGCGCGAGCAGCCGGTCCAGCGCCTGGCGCGCAACACGGGCTTGCTGCCAGCGGTTGATGATCTGGGTGACCGAGGCGAGCGGCGACAGCATCCGCGACGACAGCATCGAGGCCGCGACCAGAACGCCGGTGCTCATCTCGCCGGCCATGACCATGGGGGCGCCGAAGAAGATGACGAAGGCGAAGACCGCGCCCTGCACGGTCTGCGCCCAGGACGACAGCCGGTTCACCAGATCGCGCAGTTCGGTCGAGGAGGAGGCGGTGGTTTCGTTGTAGTGGTTCCACAGGTTCTGAAACCGGGTTTCGGCCTGCAACGACTTGATGTCGTCCAGGCCCTGGACCGCCTCGACCAGCATGGCGCTGCGCAGCGCGCTTTCGCGGGTGTTCATCTCGGCCAGCCGCCGCAGGCGTTTTTGCGCCAGCACCCCCGGCAGGACCAGGCAGACCATCGCCACCAGCGGGATCCAGACCAGCGGTCCGGCGATATACCAGAACAGCACCGAGAACAGCAGGAAGAACGGCACGTCGGCGATGGCCGCGACCGTGGTCGAGGTCAGCATCTCGCGCACATGTTCCAGCTCGCGGATCTGCGAGATGAACGTCCCGGTCGAGCGGGGGCGGGCGGTGTTGCGCACCCGCAGCGCATGGCCGAACACCCGGTCCGAGATGCGCAGATCGGCGGCCTTGCCGGCGGTATCGGTGATCCGGCTGCGCGCGATCTTCATCAGATAGCCGAAGACGGTGGCCAGCATCACCCCGATGAACAGCACATGCAGCGTGTTCATCGACTGGCCCGGCACCACCCGGTCGTAGACCTGCATCGAGAAGATGGTTCCGGCCAACGACAGCACGTTCGTGACCAGCGAGGCGATCAGCACCGCGCGATAGGGCCCCATATCGGCCAAAGCGATCTGGCGCAGCCAGTCGGCCCGCCAGGGCGCGATATAGTCGTCGATGCGCCGGTCGGGGGCGGAACTAAGGGGTCTCAGCGTGTAAAGACGGCGCAGGCGCGGGGCGAGTTCCGCGCGCGCGACCGGGCTGGACAGGCCCTGATCGCCGGCCAGCGCGACGGTGAAGCCATCGGCCGTCTCGGTCTCGATCACGCCGATGCCGCCATCGTCGAATTCGGCCACCAGCGGCAGGCGCAGCCCCGACAGCGCGTCGCGGCCGGCCGGGATTTCGGCGATCGCCAGACCCGCCGAGCGGGCCAGCCTGCCCAGTTCATCCTTGCCGCCGGACCAGGCCATGTCCAGCCGGAGCTGTTCGGGCGAGACGGCGATCCGATAGTGCGCCGCGACCCGCTGCACCGCGACCATCCAGCCGGCGGCCGCCGGGTCAGGCGTCCCGGACAGGGGCGCGGGCGCCATAAGGGGGACCGGCATCGGCATGATCAGACCCGCCCGCACCGGGCGTGGACGCACGGACCCCGCGCCGGGCCGAACTCTCGTGCTTTCCGCGTCATCGCCATGGCCGAACATCCTTGTTTGCCGGATCGCCCCAACGCCCCGCCGGCCCCGGGGCCGGCGGCGAGCTCTTATACCTCGTACATGCCCGAGGCATGAAGCTCGTCCTCCAGCGTCGTGCGGGGCAGCGTGGCCTCGGCCAGATCCGTCGCATCTTCGCGCGCGGGGGTGACGTCCGGCAGGCCCGGGCCTTCGGCGGATCTGTCGTCCGGGGGCAGCAGATCGGCAAGGTCGCCCGCGTCCTTTGCGTCAGGCAGAAGGTCGGTCAGGACGATCTCTTCACCATCGGCCGGCGCCTCGATCATGCGGGGCGCGGGATCGTCGGCGGCCTGATCCGTCGCCGCAAGGCCGAAGCTGTCGTCATCGGCCCCGTCAAGACCGAAGGACATCATGCGTCCCCCGATCAGCGGCGGCGTGGTGACGATGGCATCGGTGACCGTCAGCGTCACCTCGGTGGTGGTCGCGCCGCTGACGATCGTACCGGTATAGGTGCCGTCGCCATTGTCCTGCCAGTCGCCCGACAGCGCCACCGTGTCCTGCGCGGTCCCGAGGATCGTCAGGTTGTTGCCCGAAGCGGTGATCTGGCGGACATCCTCGGGGGTCAGTTCGGTGATGCCGTTCGCGCCGTCGATGCGCAGATCCAGCACCTCGACGCTGGTCAGCCGCGCGGCCAGCGTCGCGCCGTCGAGGCTTTCGTCGATGCGCAGGCGCACCGTGTCCTCGCCGCCGCGTCCGTCGATGGTCCGCCCGTTCCACAGCAGCGAATCCGCCGCCGAGGTCCCAAGCTGACGCGTGGTGTTGAGCGTGATCGTCGCCGTCTCCTCCGCGGAGGTGGAGGCGCCGTCCACCGTCCAGGCGGTGACCCCGACCGTGCGGCTGGTGCCGGTGTCCGGCGCCGCCTGCATCACGCCAAGGGCGTCGAGGTCGCTTTGGCGCAAGCCCGTCAGGGTATAGGTGTCGGTGGCCGCGTCGTAGCTGACGCCTTCGGTGTGCAGCGCCGTTCCCACATAGAACGAGGCATGTGCCCCGAGCCCTGCCAGCTCCAGCGTGACCGTTTCGCCTGGCGTTTCGTCGGGCGCGGCGGAAGAGACCACCGCCGCCGTCGCATCGTCGATCGAGGCGTTGAGGTTCAACGCCACGATATGCCCCTCGGTCCCGTAGGCGCTGGTCGCCGACAGGGTCAGACCGTCGGCCACCGGCAGGACGGTGATGTCGCCCACGGGGAAGCGTTCGGTCAGCGCCTCGCTCAGCGTGGTTTCCCCCGAGGTCACGATCAGTTCCAGCCCGGAAATCGTCCCGCTCCAGTTCTGCGGCGGCAGGATCGCGATATAGGCCGGCACGCTGGTATCGCCTTCGCCGAGCAGCACCCAGGTGTTGGTGCCGCCGGTGCCGCCGGCGTTGCTTGCCATGGGGGCGGGGTTGAACTCGTCCGGGCTGCTGCCGGTGAAGACGAGGAACCCGTCGGGCAGGTTCGACAGCAGGATCGAGGTGACGGTTTCGGAATCGGCGTCGTTCAGCGCGATGATCAGCCCGCCCGCCCCGGTCAGTTCGATCTGCGAGGCGGCGCCCGTCACCGGCAACGAGGCCTCGGGGACCGGCGCCGTCGTTGCTGATCGTGATCGGGAAGGTTTCGGCCTGGTCGCCCAGCCGTGTCGTGCTGCCGGTCTCGGTGTTCTCGACCCAGGCCTCCACCGTCAGATTGCCCGCGCCCATCGTGTCGGGCGTGTATTCAAGCT
>JAATGA010000382.1 GCA_015654855.1 Rhodobacterales bacterium | reverse complement strand
TCAGCCAGCCGGCCAGCAGCCCGACCAGCGCGGCAAGCAGCACGAGCCCCTGGATTTCGCCCAGAAGAAAGCCCCATTCGCGAAACATCACCCGTTCTCCATGACCTTTGAAACGTCTGTGGTTCGGTCCTTACTCGGACCATTCGATCGTCGTGCGGCGGTTGGCGGCCTTGCCCTCTTCGGTGTCGTTGGGGGCGATGGGGCGGCTGTCGCCATAGCCCTGCGCGCGGAGCGCGGGGCCGGGGATGCCGCGCGCGACCAGAGCCAACCGCACGGCCGTGGCGCGACGCTGGCTGAGGCCGAGGTTCAGTCCCGCATCCCCGGTGGAATCGGTATGCCCGCCGACCAGCGCCTTCAGTCCGCCGTCGCGGGTGCAGGGCAGCACGACCGAGGCGAGCCGGCTGATCACCCCCCGCGCGGTCGCGTCCAGCCGGTCGGAGCCGGAGAGGAAGTTGATCGTCTGCCGGGCGAGGATGTCGTCGGCGGCCTGGCGGCAGGCCTCGACCGAGGGGGCGATGCGCAGGACCGGCAGCCAGTAGCCGCCCGAGAGCATTTCCTCTTCGCCGGTGGCGGCATTGGTGCGGTGGGTGCCGTCGGCGCCTTCGGCTGCAACCTGTTCCAGCCGGAAGGCCACGTTCGAGGCGCCGGTCGCGGCGAGGTCGGCGGCGATGCCCTGGCCGATCAGGTCGAGGTCGGCGCCCGCGCCGACGCCCGCCACGATCTCGGTTCCTTCGGGCGTGACGGTGGCGCGCAGGCTTTCGAGGTCGGGCAGCCAGCGCAGCAGCGCGGCAAGGGGGCCGACGCCAGCTTCGGGGCCGATCTGGGCATGTTGCGCCTCGTCCGTTGCGGATCTGAGGCCGAGCGCGGCGGCAATGGCGGGAACATCGAGGCCCCGCGGCAGTTTTCCGGTCACCACCGCGCCATGGGCGGCGGCGTAATCGAGGGTCCAGATCGCGGGTTTACCATCGTCGACCAGCGACAGTTCCGCCGTCGCTGCCCCTTCGGGCAGACCGGCGAGCGCCGCGCGGGCGGCCTCCGCCTCAACAGGGGTCTGGGCCTGGCCCACGATCTTCAGCGCGTCATCGGTCACCACCGCCTGGCCGAAGTTCAGCGGGCCGAGCGCCGCGACCGCCGCCTTCGCAAGGTCGATCCAGCCCGCGGGCGCGCCCGAGGCCAGCACCAGCGCCGAGGCGTCGCCGCCAAGGCTCGCCGCGAGTTCGGCGCGCGCCGCCTCGGTCGGTACATTGCCCGAGGCGCCGAGGTCGGACTTCCCGGCCTCTTTCGACAACGAAAGGGTGTAAGGGCTGGCGACCGGCAGCACGGTCAGCAGGTCGTTGACCACCCGCCGTCCTTCGACCGCGTTCAGCGCCGCGAGGATCGTCTGCTTTTCCGCCTCGGTATCGGCAAGGCCGGTGACGGTGATGTCGCGGCCCGAGACGCGGGTCGTCACGCCATGGACGGCGCCCGCCGCAGCCGCCGTTGCAGCGGTCGAGATCGTGCGCTCGATCTGATGGGCCTGATGGCTCCGCCCCCAAAGGCCAAGCCCCGCGACACCCGCGATCAGAACGACAATTCCCAACAAACTCCGCATCATGACCCCCTGGCACCCGGCGGGTCGAGAATGCGGCACATCGCGGCGGCGGACAAGGGGGACGCGGCACGCAATTTCTCCGGGCGGGCCTGAACCTGGACGAACCCATCGCTTGCCGGGCGCGGCGGGGACCGATAGCTTGCGAGCAAGGACCCGGAGGATTGCCTTGCACGAGACACCCGCCCCGCTGTCGCCGCAGGATGCGCTGATCGCCACGATGATCGCGGTATCGGCTGCCGACGAACAGATGCGCACCGCCGAACTGGTGGCCATCCAGCGCACCGTCAACCATATGCCGATCTTCGCCACCTACGATGCCGACCGTATCCGCATCATCGCCCAGACCGTCTTTGACCTTTTCGAAGAGGAGGACGGGCTCGACGCTTTGTTCGGCCTTCTGCGCGAGGCTCTGCCCGAGGGGCTGAACGAAACCGCCTATGCGCTGGCCTGCGATGTGGCGGCGGCCGATGGCCGGCTGCGCGCCGCCGAGATGCGGATGCTGGAAGAGATCCGCGACGAACTGAACGTCGACCGCCTGCATGCCGCCGCGATCGAGTGGAGCGCGCGGGTCCGCCACAGGCTGACGCAGGAGGGATGATCCCGGCGAGGGTTCAGGCGTAGAGCCCGTGCCAGCGCGCAATCAGCTTGCCCTGCATGGTCCGCGCGCGGCCGACCCAGGCCGGCCCGCCGGCGGGCTGTTCGCGTTCGGCGCGCGGGATAGCCTCGCGCCGGGGAACGTCGGCGGAAAAGATCGCGAAGACCATCTCGCGCCCCGAGGGCGGCACGATCAGCCCCGCGAGGCCCGAACAGAAGTTCAGCGTCCCGGTCTTGGCCAGCACCCGGACGGGGCTGCCCTTCGCCATTTTGCCGGCGGGGTCACGCATTCCCACATCGCGCAGGATGCCGCGCAGCCCGGTTCCGGCCCGGTCGGCGGCCAGAATCGTGCGCGCCATATCCGAGGGCGTCGTGCGCGACGCGGAGCCGAGGCCGGAATGGTCATGGAACTCTGATGTCATGCCGTAACGCGTCCGCGCCCATTCGGTCATCATCCGGCCCGAGCCTTCGAGGCTGCCCCCGCCCGAGGCGGAGAGACCAACGCATTCCGCCGTCAGGTTGGTCGAATGCTTCAGCATCTCGCGCAGGACCGATTGCAGAGGGTCCGATCCGGTCGAGGCCAGTTCGCTCGCGCCGGCGGGCAGGCTGGTGGCGACGGTCGCGGGCGGCAGGGTGATGCCCTGCGCGGCGGCGAGGGTGCGGAACACCTCGCCCGCGTAAAGGCCGGGGTGGCGCACCGGCAGCCAGCGGCTGCCGCCCTTGCCGAGCGCGGCCGCCGCGACGGTCCACTTGTCGCTGTCTCTGCCGCCTTCATAGGTGAAAAGCGGACGCTCGCGGTTGACGATGCGGATGCTCGCCATGCTGACCTGCGGCACGAAGCGCTCGGCGCGGGCGTCCATGGTCAGCCGCCAATTACCCCCGGCCCGCTTCCACTCGAAATAAACCCGGTTGAAGTTCAGGTTCAGCCTGGAAAGCGCGGGGTTATAGCCGACGTGATCGGGCTGATCCGCCGACAGTCGGTCGAGCGTCGGCAGCGTGCCCGTTCCGGCGATGAACCGACCCGTCACGCCCCGGATGCCGCGCGCCTTCAGCGCCTGCGCCAGATCGCCCAACTGATCGGTGGTCAGCGTCGGATCGCCGCCGCCCGACAGGATCAGATCGCCCTGCACCTTGCCGCCCGCCACCGGTCCGGTGGCGAGGATGCGGGTCCCGAACCGCCAGGATGCGCCCAGCCGTTCCAGCCCGTAAAGCGAGGTGATGGTCTTGGCGACGCTTGCGGGGGGCAGGCGGACATCGGGGTTCATCGCCTCCAGCACCTGGCCGGTGGCGGCGTCCAGCACGATGCAGCCGGTCTGTCCGCCGAGTTTTGCCGCCGCGATCAGCGCGGCGGCCTCTGCCGGTCGGGCCACGGTTTTCGCCGCCGCCGGCACACCGCCGCGCGGCGGTGGGCGCAGCGAGCGCGTCAGCGGCTCGGCAAGGGCCGGGCCGGTCAAAACGGGGGCGGCAAGGCCGGCGGTCAGGCCGGCCAGCAGGGTGCGGCGGGAAAGGCGAGTCGCTTCGGTCGTCATGACGCGGACGCTACCTCCGGCGGAGGTGTCGGGGCAAGCGGGCGCTGCCGCCCGATCACGGCGGCGCGAGGGCGTTGCAACGGGCGCGACTGACAGCCGTCAGGTGGAGCGGTCGGAGGGGCCTGTCCCGGCAGGTCCGGCATCGGACGGTGTTTCGGCCTGCGGCGGCTTGCCCTCTGTCCAGTCGCCCCTGGCCCGGATCGCGCTGGACGAGGCCTTGTGCAGCGGCAGGTTCACGAAAACCCAGGCCGGCGCCTTGCGGTTGCCGAGCCATTCGCCGCGCCCGACCCTTTGGCCGCGAAAGGTTCGCGCCGCGACCGAGGTGCGGGCGGCGACCCCCGATCCGGGCCGCGCCAGCACGCCGACCGGCACCATCCGCATGATCTGCCGCCAGTTCTCCCATTTGTGGAACTGCACAAGATTGTCCGCCCCCATCAGCCAGACGAATCGGACGCGCGGGTAGATCGCCTTCAGTCGCCGGATCGTCGCGGCGGTGTAGCGGGTGCCGAGCCGCGCCTCCAGATCGGTGATCTTCACCCTGGGGTCGCGCATGATCGCTTTTGCCCGCGCGATGCGGTCGGCCATCGGCGCGGGCTGGCGCGCCTTCAGCGGATTGCCGGGCGTGACCAGCCACCAGACCTGATCCAGCCCCATCCGGGCCAGGGCCTGTTCGGTGATATGGACATGCCCCTCATGCGCCGGGTCGAAGGACCCGCCCAGCAATCCGATGACCATTCCCGGCTCGGCATGGGGAAAGCCCTGCACCGATCACTCCTCCCGATGCGCTGCGATGCGACGGTCCTTCCTGCCGGGTGACAGGGGGATATGTCAACGCGATGACAGGGAAATTTCCGCTTTACGCCTGATGTCTGATGAAAGTCAGATATAGGCTTGCCTGTGACTTGTTTCTGACTTATGTCAGATGTCATGACCGACAGCCCCACCACCCGCCTTCGCCGCTTCAACCGCGCCGTCACCGCCGAGGTCGGCGCGCTCGACGCATCCTATCTCGGACGGGGGCGGCCGCTCGGCCCGGCGCGGGTGCTGACTTCGCTTGCGACAAACGGGACCGAGGTGGCGGAGTTGCGGGCACGGCTTGGCCTCGACAGCGGGCTGACCAGCCGCATCCTGCGCGGGCTGGAGGGCGAGGGATTGATCGAAACGCAGGCCGATCCCGACGACGGGCGGCGACGGATCGCGCGACCCACGCCCGCTGGCCTCGCCGAGATCGCTGCCTACGAAGCTTTGTCCGAGAAACGCGCGAGCGCCATGCTTGCCGCTTTGCCCAAGGTGCGAGAGGATCTGCTGGCGGCGATGGACCGCATCGCGGTCGTGCTCAATCGCGACCGGATCGCGATCCGTCCCGTCGATCCGGCGGGGCCGGAGGCACGGGCCTGCCTGACCGCCTATTATGCCGAACTGTCGCACCGGTTCGGCGAGGATTTCGGCCCCGACACCGGCAAGGATGCGGACGAGTTTCTGCCACCCGCCGGCCGGTTTCTGATCGCCGACAGCGACGGGTGCGCCATCGGCTGCGTCGCGCTGCGCCGCGAGGGCGAGGGCACGGGTGAGGTCAAACGGCTGTGGATCGCGCCCGAGGCGCGGGGTCTGGGCCTGTCCCACCGCCTGATGGGGGCGGTCGAGGGGGCGGCGCGAGATGTGGGATATGCCCGGCTGTGCCTGGACACCAGCGACAAGCTGCCCGAGGCCGTGGCGCTTTATCGCGGGGCGGGTTGGCGCGAGATCGCCGCCTATAACGACAATCCCCATGCGCGGCACTGGTTTGAAAAGACTTTGACGCGATAGGCGCGGGGTTTGAACCGGCGCAGGGCGAAGAACACGCGGCGGCTTGCAGCGCAAACCGCTTTGCCGTGCGGGTTTCGCGGCAAAGACGATGCCCCGGGGACGGCGCCCCGGGGCATGAGCCCTGCCGCGAAAGGGATCAGGCGTAGACGGCTTCTTTGCCGAAATGCTTGACCAGCAGGTAATAGACGACGGCGCGATACTTGTTGCGCTCCGACTTGCCGTAAAGCTCGATCACCGCGGCGATAGCCTCGTCCAGCTTCGGACCGTCGGCCAGGCCCAGCTTCTTGATCAGGAAGTTGTTCTTCACACGTTCGAGTTCGGCCTTGTCGCTGGCCGCGACGGTTTCGGAATCCGCATTGTAGATCGCCGGGCCGCAGCCGATCGTCACCTTGGTCAGGAGGGCGAGGTCGGGGGTCACCTTGACCTTGTTGGTCAGGTCGTCGGCATATTTGGCGATCAGGTCGTCGCGTTTGCTCATCGTTCTCTCTCCGCTGAATGTCCGCTGTTACGGGCAAAGAAACCGGGTTTTCCCGGCCATCGGCGGCAACTGTAGGGGATGGGCAAGGCCCGCTCAAAGGGAAATCTGTCGCATCCTTCCCCCCTGGGCGGGCTCGCGCGAATACCGCGCCGTCAATAGCGGTAATGTTCGGGTTTGAACGGCCCCTCGGCCTTGACGCCGATATAGGCGGCCTGGTCGGGGTTCAGTTGCGTCAGCTTGACCCCGATCTTCTTCAGGTGCAGCCGCGCGACCTTTTCATCCAGGGCCTTGGGCAGGATGTAGACGCCGGGCGCATAGTCGCTGCCCTTGGTCCACAGCTCGATCTGCGCCAGAACCTGGTTGGTGAAGCTTGCCGACATGACGAAGCTCGGATGGCCGGTCGCGTTGCCGAGGTTCAGCAGCCGCCCCTCGGACAGCAGGATGATCCGCGCGCCGGACGGCATCTGGATCATATCCACCTGGTCCTTGATGTTGGTCCATTTGTGGTTGCGCAGGCTGGCCACCTGGATTTCGTTGTCGAAATGGCCGATGTTGCCGACGATGGCCATGTCCTTCATCGCGCGCAGATGCTCAATGCGGATCACGTCCTTGTTGCCGGTGGTGGTGATGAAGATGTCGGCACTCGCGACCTCATCCTCCAGCAGCGTGACCTCGTAGCCGTCCATCGCGGCCTGAAGCGCGCAGATCGGGTCGACCTCGGTCACCTTTACCCGGGCGCCGGCACCGCGCAGCGATGCGGCAGAGCCTTTGCCGACATCGCCATAGCCGCAGACCACGGCGACCTTGCCCGCCATCATTACGTCGGTCGCGCGGCGGATGCCGTCGACGAGCGATTCCTTGCAGCCGTATTTGTTGTCAAATTTCGACTTCGTGACCGAGTCGTTGACGTTGATTGCCGGGAAGGGCAGCTGGCCGTTTTTGTGCAATTCGTACAAACGGTGCACGCCGGTGGTGGTTTCCTCGGAAACGCCCCGGATCGCGGCGCGCTGTTCGGTGAACCAGCCGGGGCTGGCGGCCAGGCGCTTGCGGATCTGGTTGAAGAGGCAGACCTCCTCATCACTGGTCGGGACCGCGATCAGGTCGGTCTCGCCCGCCTCGACCCGCGCGCCGATCAGGATGTAGAGCGTGGCATCCCCGCCGTCGTCGAGGATCATATTCGCCGTGCCCTCGGCGAAATCGAAGATCCGGTCCGTGTAGGCCCAGTATTCCTCAAGGCTTTCGCC
>JAATGA010000363.1 GCA_015654855.1 Rhodobacterales bacterium | reverse complement strand
GAACTGCTCTTCGGTCGCCCAGGGGGAGGTCGCGTTGCGCCGCAGATGCGACAGGCGGTTCATCACCTTGCGTTGTGTGCGGGTGGGGACGAAATCCTTCACCCGGATCCGCGCCGACAGGCAGGCCGAGCATTCCGCGCAACTGGGCCGATAGAGGACGTTCTGGCTGCGGCGGAACCCCTGTTTCGACAGCGTATCGTTAAGCTTTTGCGCGTGGTCGCCTTGCAAGGCGGTGAACAGCTTCCGCTCCATCCGCCCGTCGAGATAGGGGCAGATCTGCGGTGCCGTCACATAGAACTGCGGCGCAATTGGCAGCGTATGGCGCATCGGTTGGGGGACCCCGGGTGTTTGACCCCCTCACGCTAGCAAGGCGTCGCGGCTCTGCCAAGGCGTCACTTTGGCATGAGCGCGGCATTTGCCGCGACATTGACGGCAAGCGGGGGCGCGCGGGCCGGGTCGCGCGCCAGGCCCCCGCACCCCCGGAGTATTCCGGTCGGGAGGAAGGGGCGGCGTGGTCTCCGCCGGTGGCGTCAGTGCTCTGCCTGGCGGTTGATGCAGACGCTGCCCAGCACCAGATCCGGCAGGCCCTGCCCGCGCGGTGTCGCCAGCATCGCCCCGATCGAGATCAGTTGCGGCAGCAGCGACGACACGCAAAGCGTGTAAAGCGCCGTGTGCAGAAAGGCCTGGCCGCTGTCGAAGGGCCGGCCCGTCCGGTCGAGGAAGCGGATCGCCGCCAGCCGCATCCCGAAGGTGGCCGATCCGCCCGACAGCGTGGCCCATCGGTAAACGAAGCCGATGACCAGGTAGAAGACCGGCCAGAAAAACAACGCGGTAAAGGCGGTGAAGGGCAGGATCAGCAGGCACAGGCCAAGCGTGATCGCGCTGTCCGCCACCCAGGCGATGGCGCGCTTCGCCACGGTGCCGCGATAGAAATCGGCATGACGCTCGGGGTCGGGCAGCAGGTCGTTCAGATCGGTGGCGAACATCCGGTCTCCTTTGGGGCGATGGCGGGTGCGGTCGGGCAGGCGCGGTTGCGCAATATCTGGGGCCGGGGATGGCCTGGGACAAGGGCCGTCGCGCAGGCGGGGAAAGGCACGCAGGGAACCGCCGGCGCGGGCTTTTCGACAGGGAAACCCCCGCGCCGGTTGTCCGGCGCGGGGGGCTGTCGCGATCAGAACCCGGCGGGGCGCTTCACCTCGGCCTCGTCCGGGACCGGCGGAGTGGCCGCCGCGGCGCGGGCGCGGTCTTCCATGAAGCTGTCGAATTCCTGCTTGTCCTTGGCCTCGCGCAGGCGATGCAGGAAGGTCTCGAACGCCTCTTGCTCATCTTCCAGACGGCGGAGCGTATCCGCCTTGTAGCTGTCGAAGGCGGCGTTGCCCGTGGGCCGGGCGGCGCTGCGCAGCGAGCCCATGCGGGCGCGGAATTCCTCGCGCGCCTCGCGGCCGAAGCCGGGGCCGAAGCGGCGGGAGTGGTGGTCGTGACGGCAGCCGAACATGCGTTTGCTCCAGATCATGTAGCCGAGGATGAAAAGGCCCACAGGCCAGACGAAGACGAAGGCCAGGATCATGGCGGCGATCCAGGCGCCTTTGCCGCGCGCGTCGAGGAAATCACTCGCGCGGCGGAATATCGCGGCGATCCCGCCAGAGGGCAGGGCGGGCGACAATGTGGTCATAGATGGTCCTCCGACAGGGTGTTTCGAGTCATGTGAATGTCTTTCACATAACGCAAGATGCCTATCCGGGGGCTTTGGTGCAAGAGGGTATGTTATGAATATTTACATCCACTCGCGAATTTCCGCCGGCCGGGGTTTCCCCGGTCGGATGATCTTCCGCCAGGGTGCGGACGGGGCCGCGCCAGCGCGGGGGCGATCCGTCGCCGCCTTGGTTCCGCGAGGCAGGTTGCGACCTGTCCGGCCCAGGTCTGGCGCTGCGGAAGGTCTGCCCCACGGCGTTTCCCCCGGACCCCGGCGACAGGACCGCCCCGCCCGGTGCGCCTCAGCCGGTGAAATCCGCCGTCACCGCGCCCGTCGCCCGGATCAGATCACCGGGGGCTACGGGAAAGATGTGGCGCGGGGTGCCCACCGCGCCCCAGATCACGTCGAAGTCGCGCAGGCGCGGGTCGATCCACACCGGCAGCGGCGTCAGATGCCCGACAGGAGAGACCCCGCCGATGGCAAACCCCGTGACCTCGCGCACCCGGGCCGCATCGGCGCGCCCCAGTTCCTCGCCCGCGAGCGCCGAGGCCCGGGCGCCATCGACCTGATTTCCGCCCGCGGTCAGGAACAGGAACAGCCGCCCGCTGGCCGTGCCCGCAAACAGGATCGACTTGGCGATCTGGTCGAGCGCGCATCCCGCCGCATCCGCCGCCTGCTGCGCGGTGCGGGCCTCGCCGACCTCCTGCACCTGCGTTGCGATCCCGGCGTCGCGCAGCGCCTGTTCCACACGCTTCAGGCTTTTGCTCATCGGGTCCCTCCGTCAACGGCGCGACTATTGCGCGGGTGCCGTGGCGCGGCAAGGGGGCTGTCACGGGGCGTTGACGCCCCGCGAGCGGCGGACCAATCTCGCCCCATGACCAGTGCACAGACCTTCGCCGCCCGCCTGACCCGTTGCCCCCGCGCCTTTGACGCAGGGCCCGCCGCCGACATCCGCGCGGCCTTCGCCGATCTGGCCCCCGAACTGGCGGAGCTGCTGGCCGCCACCGCCGGATGCAGCCCCTATCTGCGCGGCCTGATGGAGCGCGAGGCCGCCTGGCTGCGCCCTGCGCTTTCCCTGCCGCCCCGGGAAGCGGCGGCCGGCGTTCTCGCCGCCACCGCCGAGGCGACGCCCGACACCCTGGCCGAGGTGCTGCGGGCGGCGAAACGGCGGATCGCGCTGCTGACCGCGCTCGCCGATCTCGGGGGCGTCTGGCCGCTGGAAACCGTGACCGGCACGCTGACCGCGCTTGCCGACCGGGCGGTCGATCTGTCGCTGAAGGTCCTCGTCGGAGAGGAGATCCGGCGCGGCAAGCTGCCGGGGCAGGGGCCGGACGACGCCGCGTCCGCCGGGGGCATGTACGCGCTCGCCATGGGCAAGATGGGCGCGGGCGAACTGAACTATTCCTCGGACATCGACCTGATCTGCCTCTTCGACCAGGACCGCTTTGGCGAGGATGCGGGCGAGGCGCGGACGGCCTTCATCCGCGTCACGCGCAAAATGGCGGCGATCCTGTCGGATGTGACGGCGGGCGGCTATGTCTTCCGCACCGACCTGCGCCTGCGCCCCGACGCCTCGGTCACGCCGGTCTGCATCTCGATGGCCGCGGCGGAAAGCTATTACGAAAGCGTCGGGCGCACCTGGGAACGTGCCGCCTATATCAAGGCGCGCCCCTGCGGCGGCGACATCGCGGCGGGGACCAGGTTCCTGAAGGCGCTGACGCCTTTCGTCTGGCGCAAGCACCTCGATTTCGTGGCGATCCAGGACGCCCACGACATGCGCCTGCGCATCCGCGAGCACCGGGGCCTGAACGGTCCGGTCGAGGTCGAGGGGCATAATGTGAAACTGGGCCAGGGCGGCATCCGCGAGATCGAGTTCTTCACCCAGACCCGGCAGTTGATCGCCGGGGGGCGCGACGCTTCCCTGCGCGACCGCACCACGGTCGGGGGGCTGGCGGCTTTGCGCGACGCGGGCTGGCTGCCGGCGGATGTGACCGCCGATCTGACCGCCGATTACCGCACCTGGCGCGAGGTGGAACACCGCCTGCAAATGGTGAACGACGCCCAGACCCAGATCATGCCCGCAACGCCCGAAGGTGTGGCCCGCATCGCGGCCTTCATGGGGATGGACGAGGCCGCCTTCCGCGCCGATTTCCTGACCCGCACCGCCCGGGTCGACCGCCTGACCGAGGGTTTCTTCGCCCCCGCACCTGCCGGGGAAGGCCCGGAACTGTCCGAACGCGCGCGCGAGATCGTCGCCAACTGGGCGCATTATCCGGCGCTGCGGTCCGACCGGGCGCAGGGGATCTTTCGCCGCTTGCGCCCGTCGCTGCTGAAGCGCCTCGGGCGGGCCGAGAATGCCGAAGAGGCGCTGCTGGCGCTCGACGGCTTTCTGGCGGGGCTTCCGGCGGGAGTGCAGCTTTTCGCGCTGTTCGAGGCCAACCCGGTGCTGATCGACCTGATCGTTGACATCGCCGGCACCTCGCCCGCGCTGGCGCGGTATCTGTCGCGCAACGCGGGCGTGCTGGATGCGGTGATCGGCGGCTCGTTCTGGACCGAATGGCCTGGTGTCGCCGCCTTGCGCGCGGCGCTGTTCGCGCGCCTGGCCGAGGTCGCGGACTATGAAAAGAAACTCGACGCCGCCCGGCGCTGGATGAAGGAATGGCATTTCCGCATCGGCGTGCACCACCTGCGCGGGCTGATCGACGCCTTCGAGGCCGGCAAATCCTATGCCGACCTGGCCGAGGCGGTGATCGGCCCGGTCTGGCAGGCGGCAGGCGAGGAATTCGCCCGCCGCCATGGCCCGCCGCCGGGACGGGGGGCGGTGCTGGTCGGCATGGGATCGCTGGGGGCAGGGCGGCTGAACGCCGGGTCCGACCTCGACCTGATCGTGATCTACGATGCCGCCGGCGAGGCGGAATCGCAGGGGCCGAAGCCGCTTGGCGCGCGGGCGTATTTCGCCCGGCTGACGCAAGCCATGGTCACCGCCCTGACCGCGCCGATGGCCGAGGGGCGGCTTTACGAGGTGGACATGCGCCTGCGCCCCTCGGGCCGGCAGGGTCCGGTCGCGACCTCGTGGGAGGCGTTCCGCAGCTATCAGGAGGGGGAGGCCTGGACCTGGGAACACCTCGCCCTGACGCGGGGCCGGGTGCTGGCGGGCGACCCCGCGCTCGGTGCCGATGTCGAGGCCTTTCGCCGCCGGCTGATCGCGGACAAGGGGCAGGGCGCGACGGTGCGCGCCGATGTCGCCGCGATGCGCGCGCGCCTGGCCGAGGCGAAACCCGCCCGCGGCAGTTGGGAGGCGAAGAACGGCCCCGGCCGTCTGATGGACATCGAACTCATGGCGCAGATGGCCTGCCTTCTGGCCGGCGCGCCGGTGCGCCGGGTGGAACAGCAGATCGCCGCCGGGTTGAAATCGGGCGAACTGACGGGGGATGAGGCCGAGGTTCTGCTGTCCTCCTATCGCCTGTGCTGGCGAATGCAGGCCGGCGCGCGGCTTCTGTCGGAGGGCGCGCTCGACGTGACGCATCTGGGCGAGGGCGCGCGCGTCTTTCTGCTACGCGAGACGGGCGAGGCTGACGCGGCCGCCCTGTCGGCGCGGCTTGACGCGGCGGCGGGGGCTGCGGCGGCGGTGGTTGCGGCACATATGGGCTGAACATGGGGAGACGGATTTTGGACAGGGCCGAGGCCGACCCCAAGGGGCTGATCCGCGAAAGCTATGCGATCGAGGGGATCGGCGATGCGGAATGCCGGTCGATCTTCATCGACTGGGCGCTAAGTCTGCCGGCGGGGGCCGATACGGCCGGGCCGCTGCGCGCGCTCGTCGCCCATTACGCGCTGCCCGCGCCCGACCATCCGATGAGCCGGGTGCTGACGCTGGCGCTGATCCCGGCCGCGCCGCCGCGCCGCCGGGGTGGTCGGGCCGGTCGCGCCGGCGGGCCGCAGGCCTGAGCGTATCGCGGGGGGCGATGGCTCCGGCGCTCAGCCCCGGGTCAGGGCCGCAGCCTCGCGCGCGAGGGCCTCGATATGCCCCCAGTCGCCGGCGGCCAGCGCGGGTTTGGGCGCGACCCAGCTTCCGCCGACGCAGAGCACATTGGGCAGTTTCAGATAATCCGCCACATTGCCCGGCGAGACGCCCCCCGTCGGGCAAAAGCGCATCTGCGGCAGCGGCGCGCCAAGCGCCTTCAGCGCCGCCGCCCCGCCCGAGGTCTCGGCGGGGAAGAACTTCGCCACCGTATAGCCGGCCTCAAGCAGCGCCATGATCTCGGTCGCCGTGGCGGCCCCCGCCAGCAGCGGCAGATCGAATTCCGAACAGGCGTCGATCAGCGCGGGCGTCGCCCCGGGCGAGACGCCGAAGGTCGCCCCGGCCTCTTTCGCGGCCCGGACGTCGGCGCGCGTCAGCAGGGTGCCCGCCCCGACCCGGCCCCCCGGCACCTCGGCCATCGCCCGGATCACGTCGAGCGCGACCGGCGTGCGCAACGTCACCTCCAGCGCCGGCAGGCCGCCCTGGACCAGCGCCTGCGCGAGGGGTTTCGCATGGGCGATCTCGTCCAGCACCAGCACCGGGATCACCGGCGCAAGCTGGCAAAGGACGAGAGAGGCGGCGCTTTGTTCGGCGGGGGTCATGGGAAGGGTCCTTGATCGGTTGGCGCGGGCGGAAAGGGCGGATGCCTCCGGCGGGGATATTTAAGACCAGGATGGGAGAGCGGGTCGGTCTTCATCCCGGAAAAAATATCCCCGCCGGAGGCTTTCGGTTTCAGACGACCACCGCCGCTCCGGCGGTGGCGGGGCCGACGTTGCGGCGAAAGGCCTCGAACAACTCGCGGCCGGTGCCGAAGCCGTTGGCCGAAAGGTCGGGCGTGGCGGCCGGGCGGGCGGAAAGGTCGGCAAGCACCGTCAGCGTGCCCGCCGTCGCGTCGAGGCGGATGATGTCGCCGTCGCGCAGGCGCGCCAGCGGGCCGCCGGCGGCGGCCTCGGGGCTGACATGGATCGCCGCAGGGACCTTGCCGCTGGCCCCCGACATGCGCCCGTCGGTCACCAGCGCGACCTTCAGCCCCCGGTCCTGAAGGACCGACAGCGTGGGGGTCAGCGAGTGCAACTCGGGCATTCCGTTGGCCTGCGGCCCCTGGAACCGGACGACGACCACCGTGTCGGTGGTGAACTCGCCCGCCTTGAAGGCGGCCTTGACCTGTTCCTGGTCGTCGAAGACGCGGGCCGGGGCCTCGATGATGTGGCGCTCGGGGGCGACGGCCGACACTTTGATGACCCCGCGCCCGAGGTTGCCGTCGAGTTGTTTCAGCCCGCCATGCGGCTGGAACGGGTCGGTCGCGGGACGCAGGATGCGGTCGTTCAGGCTTTGGCCCGGACCATCCTCCCACACCAGGGCGCCGTCCTTCAGCTTCGGCTCCTGACGGTAGAGCGTCAGGCCGTCGCCCGCCACGGTCCGGGCATCGGCGTGCAAAAGCCCCGCGTCCAGCAGCTCGCCGATCATATAGGCGAGGCCGCCGGCGGCATGGAAATGGTTTATATCGGCCAGACCGTTCGGATAGACCTTGGCCATCAGCGGCACGACTTCGGACACTTCGGCGAAGTCTTCGAGGTCGAGCGTCACGCCCGCCGCCCGCGCCATGGCGGGCAGGTGCAGCACCAGGTTGGTCGAGCCGCCCGTCGCCATCAGCCCGACGAGTCCGTTGACGAAGGCGCGTTCATCCAGAATCTCACCAACTGGTCGGAAGTCGTTGCCCTGCGCGGTAATTTCGGCCGCACGCTCCACCGCGGCCATGGTCAGCGCCTCGCGCAAGGGCGTGCCGGGGTTGACGAAGCTGGCGCCCGGAAGGTGCAGGCCCATGAACTCCATCAGCATCTGGTTGGTGTTCGCCGTGCCGTAGAAGGTGCAGGTGCCGGGGCCATGGTAGCTCGCCATTTCCGAGGCCATCAGTTCGGCCCGCGTGGCCTTTCCTTCGGCGAAGGCGTTGCGCACCCTGGCCTTGGCGTCGTTCGGGATGCCGCTGGTCATCGGCCCGGCCGGGACGAAGACCGCGGGGACATGACCGAAGGTCGCCGCCGCCATGATCAGCCCCGGCACGATCTTGTCGCAGACGCCCAGATACAGCGCCGCGTCGAAGGTGTTGTGGCTGAGCG
>JAATGA010000113.1 GCA_015654855.1 Rhodobacterales bacterium | reverse complement strand
GTTCCGATCAGTTCATCGGGCGGGATCTTGTCCGGCAGGTGGGGCAGAACCGGACTGTCGCCCTTATCGCCTGATGTGAACTCCACAGCACGGATGTCGCCGGTGGCCGTGTCCATCGCCAGATGTACCGCTGCCGATATTGGCGTCGGCGCTGCGTGCCGTGCTTGCGCACGAGCGAGCCATTCCCCATCGCCGAGGAACTTTATTCCGGTGCTGTCCACCAGCAGGTTGAGCGGACCCGGCGCACGGCGGTTCGATATCTGCACCGTGATACGCTTCTGTCGGCGGCTCAGGGTGGAAAAGTCCGGCACCGGCCAGTCGAGGCCGGCCATCGACAAAATGCCCGCCACCATCCCGGTCGTTTGTCGAAGTGGCAGCCCGAACAGAACCTTCACCATCAAACAAAACTGGATTGCGTTCGTCGGGAAAACAGTCCCCCGGACTGTTTTCTCATCCTCCTCACCGCTGAACACCGGCGGTCGGCCATTGGCTCCGACCTTCGGCGCGAGCCAAACCATGTCTCTGTCCAGCCAGATCAGCAGGGAACAGCGTCGCTTCAGCGCCTCGTTGTAACTCTTCCAGTTCGTCGTCCGATAGCGGGCAGGGGCAGGTCTCGTCATCTCAGACCACTAACCCCAAGGATTCCCCATGGGAATCCCGCTTACCGGGGACTTCTGCAACAACGCCGATCTCTGAGCTCTCTGTAGGTTCGGTCCTGACGCTGGCCGCATCGCTGGCTGTGGGCTTAAGCCGCAGTTCGGCATCGCGGGTGCGCTCGCGCTTGCCCTGCCGGCCGGGCTACCTGCCGATGCGGCGCGGCTTCCTTTACCTGGCGACGATCATTACCTGGCGACGATCATGGACTGGTTCACCTGCAAGGTGCTGGCCTGGCGCATCTCATGGAGCGGATGCTCGGGGCCGAATTGACTGCGCATCTTGGCTATGAGGAGGGCAAGGAAGCCCCTCCCGGCCAGAGTAGCACAACAATGCCATGTCACGCTCCGCACGCAGGCGCGCGCCCTCTTTCTTCAGCGCTGCAATCTCGACCAGATCCGCGCCCGCATCTGCCCATTCCCGTGAAACGCCGCCACGGGCGATAACGTCAGCTCCCGCATCCAGCGACGCAGCACGCTCTCGGCCATATTGAGGTCACGGGCGGCCTGAGCCACCGCCACGCCCCGATCCGTCACCAACTTTACAGCCTCGATTTTGAACTCGCGGCTGAACTTCCGTCTCACCATCTCTGATCTCCAGTTCCTTGGTCACGATCTTATCTTCGCGTCCACGAAACCGGCAGCAGCTCCAGACGGCCGGCCATGGCGTCAGCTGCGCGCCATGGCCCGGCGATACTGATCCGGTGTCTGACCGCTGAGCCTGCGGAACATGGCGATGAAGGCAGAGGGCGATTTATAGCCGAGGTCGAACGATATCTGCTGGATCTTGCGACCCGAGTTCAACGCCTCAAGCGCCATGGTAAGCCGCAGCCTTTGCCGCCATTCGCCAAATCCGATGCCAAGCTCGGCCTTACACTTCCGTTCAAGGGTCCGGGGCGTCAGGTTGAACTGATGGGCGACCTGCGCGGTCGTCTGCTGGCGGAACAGATTGTCCTTCGCCTGATCCAGGATCGCTTTCAGCAGATCGGAACCTGCGAAGGGCAGATAGTTCTGCGTGCTTTTCGCCGCGAGGATCTGGTCAATCGCCACCGCCGCCAGCCGCTTTTGCTGCGGCGTCTGCGGCTCCTTCACATCGGTCAATGCGAATTCGTCAAGGATCGCCTTCAGGATCAGGCTTATGGAAAGCGCGCAGGGTATCGCCGGCAACTGCTGCGAAATCTCTGCCGAAATATAGGCCGAGCGGAAGGTCGCGACGCCGTTGCTCCACGAAAAATGCCCGACACCCGGGGGAATCCAGATCGCATATTGCGGCGGTGACAGCATGTTCCTGCCATCAATGCGAAAGTTCAGCACCCCGCGCGAGACATAGGTGAACTGCCCCCAGGGATGGGAATGGGCGATCCACTCGGCCGGGGCAAGCTCTTCATGCCGAAAGTAGATGTCTGACGGCAGCGCGTCGAAAACCGGAATGTCGTAATCTGTGACGGGCATAGGACCATCCGAAACCACCCGGACGCGCATCCCGGACAGGCGCAGCATAAAGCGACATGCCCGCCCTGCCGACAGGGATTTCCTCCTGCGCCAGGGCGGGTGCCCCGTTACGCGCTTTTCTTCGCGGGATGTTCGGGGAAGGGCAGACCCATATGCTCGCGCAGGGTGGTGCCCGTATAGTCTTTGCGGAACAGCCCCCGTTCCTGAAGGATCGGCACCACCAGATCGACGAATTCGTCGAACGGTGCCGGGAAGTAATGCGGCATCAGCTGGAAGCCGTCCGCCGCGCCGGCCAGAAACCATTCCTCCAGATCGTCGGCAATCTGTTCGGGCGTGCCCATGAACAGCACATGCCCCTGGGTGGCCGCCACCAGGTCGCGAAGCTCGCACAGGGTCATTTCCTTTTCGCGGGCGATTTCCAGCAGGGCCACGGCATAGCCCTGCATCATCTCGGTCGCGGGAAGGTCGGGCACCGGCGCGTCAAGCGGGTGTTGCGACAGATCCTGGCCGAGGTAGTCGGTCAGCACCTTCATCGCGGTATCGGCCTCGATGATCTCGCCCAGGGCTGCGAGTTTCGCGCGCGCCTCGGCCTCGGTCTGACCGATGATGACAAAGATGCCGGGCAGGACCTTCAGATGGTCGGGGTTGCGGCCATGCTGTTTCGCCCGCGCCCGGATATCGTCGCGAAAGGCCTTGCCCTCTTCGATATTCGCCACGACACAGAAGATCGCCTCTGACGTGGCGGCGGCAAAGTCGCGGCCCTCGTCCGAGGCGCCGGCCTGGACGATCACCGGATAGCCCTGCGGCGGACGCAGGATGTTCAGCGGGCCTTTGACGCTGAAATGCTTTCCCTCATGGTTCAGCGTGTGCATTTTCGCCGCGTCGATATATTTGCCCGTGGCCTTATCCATCACCAGCGCGCCTTCCTCCCAGCTGTCCCAGAGACCCTTGGTCACATCAAGGAACTCGCGCGCCCGTGCGTAGCGTTCGCCATGCGCCGGATGGGGAAGCCTGCCGAAATTCGCCGCCGCCTGCGGGAAGGCCCCGCCCACCACATTCCAGGCCGCGCGCCCGCCGCTCAGATGATCCAGCGAGGCCATATAGCGGGCGAGATTATAGGGCTCAGTATAGGTGGTCGAGACTGTGGCGGCCAGGCCGATATGTGTCGTGATCGCCGACAGCACCGACAGCAGCGTCAAAGGTTCAAGCCGCACCACCCAAGAGGGGTGAACATTCGGTGCGGTATGCGGCGTGTCGGCGATGAAGAAAAAGTCGAACTTCCCCCGCTCGGCGGTCTGAACCATGTGCTTCAGAAGCGGCAGGTTCATCGAGCCTGCCTGCGCATCCTCCATCCGCCAGGCGGCGATATTATTGCCAGCCGCAAGGGCAAGAACCGAAAGGTGCATCTGGCGGGCCGGTGTGGTCATGGCTCTTTCCTCAGGCAAAAGGAGAACGGTGCCCGGGGGCACCCGGACATATGCTGCGTTGCGGAGATTTCGGTCGAGGCGTCCGGAATGTGCGGGTCCGCCGCCACAATGATGATGAGTGATTTTTACCGCATGTCGCAATCTGCAGATATATCGCAGATGCGACAATTCGTGCGGCAACCAGGACAAGGCAGCGCTCCGGGGGCGACACCATGTCACAAACCTTGCGGTTTAATGCCCCTCAGGCCTGGCGGACTGCCAGGCTCTGCGCCCCGGCGGTCAGACCATCGTCTTCCTGCAAATGCTCAAGGAAGCTCGACCCAACCCATCATCAACGCCCGTGGAAGGCCAGGATGAGATGCGTCAAGCTCCTGGGGGAACGCATCATGGCACGAGACGTCGACAGGCAGGATGCTGAGGTTCAGATCCGCATCGCACTCTTGAACCGCTTCACCTCACAGTATGCGCCGTCTCTGCCCCATTGATATTGCCTGTGTTCTGCGCCGGCTGCGGCCATCAGAAGGATGCTGAATATCATCGGGAGTGCGGCGATTCCGGATAGTGGGGATGGATTTGTCGGGCGTTGCGAGGTGGTGGAATCTCGTCGGAGGAACCGGCGCTGGCCTGACGATGTGAAGGCACGGATTGTTGCGGAGACGCGTCGTGGATGGCGGCACGCTGATCGTGCT
>JAATGA010000366.1 GCA_015654855.1 Rhodobacterales bacterium | reverse complement strand
CATCGATGATGGCCTTGGCGTGTGTCGCGAGCGAATGAGTCAGCGCCTCGACGTAATAGGAGCCGCCCAGCGGATCGACCACGCGCGTCACCTGGCTCTCGTTCTGCAAGATGAGCTGCGTGTTGCGTGCGATGCGAGCCGAGAACTCCGTCGGCAGGGCGATGGCTTCGTCCAGCGAATTGGTGTGCAGCGATTGCGTGCCGCCCAAAACCGAGGCCAGCGCCTCGATCGTCGTGCGCACGACGTTGTTGTAGGGGTCCTGCTCGGTCAGCGAGACCCCGGAAGTCTGGCAATGGGTGCGCAAGGCGAGCGATTGCGGGTCCTTCGGATCGAATTGCCGCATCAGCTTCGCCCAGAGGAAGCGCGCCGCGCGGAGCTTTGCCACCTCCATGAAGAAGTTCATGCCGATGGCGAAGAAGAAGGAAAGCCGCGGCGCAAATGCGTCGACCTTGAGCCCCTTGGACAGGGCCGCGCGCACATATTCCAATCCGTCGGCCAGAGTGAAGGCGAGCTCCTGCACCGCGGTCGCCCCGGCCTCCTGCATGTGATAGCCGGAGATCGAGATCGAGTTGAACTTCGGCATGTTCTTCGCCGTGTATTCGATGATGTCGGCGACGATGCGCATCGAGGGTGCGGGCGGATAGATGTAGGTGTTCCGCACCATGAACTCTTTGAGGATGTCGTTCTGGATCGTGCCCGACAGGACCGAGCGGTGGTGCCCCTGCTCCTCGCCCGTGACGATAAAGTTCGCGAGGATCGGGATCACCGCGCCGTTCATCGTCATGGAAACGCTGACCTTATCCAGCGGGATGCCGTCGAAGAGGATCTTCATATCCTCGACCGAGTCGATGGCGACGCCCGCCTTGCCCACATCGCCCACGACGCGCGGGTGGTCAGAGTCATAGCCCCGGTGGGTCGCAAGGTCGAAGGCGACAGACACGCCCTGCTGCCCGGCGGCGAGCGCCTTGCGATAGAAGGCGTTCGATTCCTCGGCGGTGGAAAACCCCGCGTATTGCCGGATCGTCCAGGGCCGACCGGCATACATCGTGGCCCGCACCCCGCGCGTGAACGGACCGATGCCCGGCACGCCGCCCATATGCGCCAGTCCGGCGGTATCCTCTTCGGTATAGAGCGGCTTGACCGCGATCCCTTCCAGCGTTTGCCAGGTCAGGCTTTCGGGGGCATTGCCCTTCAGCTCTTTCGTGGCGAGCGCGGCCCAGGCGTCCAGTTTCTCCGACATCTCGTCCCTCATCCCCTGGCCGGTATGAACCGGCATTTCCCTTGGGTTTCCGCCCCGCGCGCCCTATATCCGAAAGGCAGCGGAGGCCCGATGAAACCCATTCAAATCCTTGCCCTTCTGGGCTTTCTGCCAATGGCCGCCATGGCCGCCGATACCCTGTCGACCATCCCCGCCGAGGCGGCAGATCCCGCCGCCTTCGTCTGGCAGAAACGACCCGTCCTGGTCTTTGCCGACACGCCCGACGATCCGAACTTCATCCGCCAGATCGACCTTCTGGGCCGCGATCCCGTCGCGCTGGAAGAGCGCGACGTGGTGGTGGTGATCGACAGCGACCCGGCGGCGAAATCCGCCTTCCGCCAGAAGCTGCGGCCGCGCGGCTTCAGCCTCGTCATCCTCGACAAGGACGGCGAGCCGGAGTTGCGCAAACCCCTGCCCTGGGACGTGCGCGAGATATCCGCCGCCATCGACAAATTCCCGCTGCGCCGGCAAGAGATGCTGGAGCGGCGTCCGGGGCGATAAGGCCCCGGCCTGCCCGGTCCGGTTCACCGGCGCGGCGCGCACTTTATTCGAACTCCAGGATCACGTCGTCCACCCGCAGGCTGGCACCTGGGGCAGCGTTGACCTTTTTGACCACGCCCTTGCGCTCGGCCTTGAGGATGTTCTCCATCTTCATCGCCTCGACGGTGGCGAGCGCCTGACCCTCCTGCACCTCGTCGCCCTCTTCGACGCTGATCTTCACGACCAGCCCCGGCATCGGGCACAGCAGGTATTTCGAGGTGTCGGGCGGCAGCTTTTCAGGCATCAGCTTCGCCAGCGATGCCGCGCGCGGGGTGCGGACAAAGGCCTTGAGGTCGGCGCCCCGCAGCCGCAGGCGAAAGCCCATCGGGATTTCGCCCACCTTGATGACCAGCGGCGCGCCGTCCGTCTCTGCCCGAACGAGGCTTTGACCCGGGGCCCACCCCGAGGTGACGCGGATCTTCGCCCCGTCCTCGAAAACGACGGTCGAGCCATGGTGGTCGGCCTCGATGGTGACGGGGAAATCCTGCCCGGCGAGCGTCACGACCCATTTGTCGCCGACCCGGCGCTGGTGGTTGTCCATCGTGCCGGAAATCCGGGTGCGGCGGATTTCGGCGACGCGGTTCATCGCGGCGGCGACGGCGGCGGTGCGACGCAGCATCTCGGGCGAAAGCTTCGCGCCCTGGAACCCGTCGGGGTATTCCTCGGCGATGAAGGCGGTGGTGATATTGCCGGAAACGAAGCGCGGATGGTCCATCACCGCGCCGACGAAGGGCAGGTTGTGACCGATCCCCTCAACCTCGAACGTGTCGAGCGCAAGGCGCATTTCCTCGATGGCCTCGCCGCGCGTCGGCGCCCAGGTGCACAGCTTGGCGATCATCGGGTCGTAATACATGCTGATCTCGCCGCCCTCGAAGACGCCGGTATCGTTGCGCACGATACCGCCGCGGTCGGTCTTGCCCTCGACGGGGGGGCGATAGCGGGTCAGGCGGCCGATGGAGGGCAGGAAGTTGCGGTAGGGGTCTTCGGCGTAGAGGCGGCTTTCGATGGACCAGCCGTTGATCTTCAGGTCGGACTGCGCGAAGGGCAGCGGTTCACCGGCCGCGACGCGGATCATCTGTTCCACAAGGTCGATGCCGGTGATCAGTTCCGTCACCGGATGTTCCACCTGCAACCGCGTATTCATTTCGAGGAAATAGAAGTTGCGGTTGCCGTCGACGATGAATTCGACCGTCCCTGCACTGGTATAACCCACGGCTTTCGCCAGCGCACAGGCCTGTTCGCCCATCGCCTTGCGGGTCGCCTCGTCAAGGAACGGCGACGGGGCCTCTTCGATGACCTTCTGGTTGCGGCGCTGAATCGAACATTCCCGCTCGTGCAAGTAGAGACAGTTGCCGTGCTTGTCGGCCAGCACCTGAATTTCGATGTGGCGCGGCTGCGTGACGAATTTCTCGATGAAGATCCGGTCGTCGCCGAAGCTGTTCGCCGCCTCGTTCCGCGAGGAATCGAACCCCTCGCGCGCCTCGGCGGCGTTCCAGGCGATGCGCATCCCCTTGCCGCCACCGCCGGCGGAGGCCTTGATCATCACCGGATAGCCCACCTGGTCGGAGATCTTCACCGCCTCGTCCGCGTCGGCGATCAGGCCCATGTAACCCGGAACGGTCGAGACCCCGGCCTCCTGCGCCAGTTTCTTCGAGGTGATCTTGTCGCCCATCGCCTCGATCGCGGTTGAGGGCGGGCCGATGAAGACGACGCCCATATCCTCCAGCGCGGCGGCGAAATCCATCCGCTCCGACAGGAAGCCATAGCCGGGATGAACCGCCTCGGCCCCGGTCTGGCGGATCGCTTCGAGGATCTTTTCCACGACGATATAGGACTGGTTCGCCGGGGCTGCGCCGATATGCACCGCCTCGTCCGCCATCTTGACGTGCAGCGCGTTGCGGTCGGCGTCGGAATAGACCGCCACCGTCTTGATGCCCATCTTGCGGGCGGTCTTGATGACGCGGCAGGCGATTTCGCCCCGGTTGGCGATCAGGATCTTCTTGAACATGTCACTCCCTCGGCATGGCCCGTTTGGGGCCAGAATGGCAAAGGGGCCCGGACGGGATGAAACCCGCCGGACCCCTTTTCGGATCGGATGACGACCTTACGCGCCCGTCGAAACGGGACGCGCGGCCGGTATCAGTAGCAGTTGTTGGTTGCCAGGCAGGAACCGCCGCCGGCAACGGCGCCGATAAGGGCGCCCTTGGTTTTCGACCCGCCGGTGAGGTTGGCCACGACCGCACCGGTCGCAGCACCGCCAACGGTGCGCAGCGCGGCGCTGTTCGCCGGGCTGTTGCCATAGCCATTGCCGCCGACGCAGCCGGCAAGAGATGTCGAGAGAAGTGCGAGAAGCACGAGAGATTTGCGCATGGTATCCTGCCTCGGATGTTTGTTTTTATAAGGCGCGAATGTAGCGCAACCGGCGCGAAAGCAAAGGGGGGAACCAGGTTGTTCACGAACTTGGCACAACGGCGCCGATGTTTCGGCCCCGCCGGCGCTTTTTCGCCAGGGATCGCGGCGGTTTCAGCCCGGTGAAGGACCAGGCTTGCCGCAGCCGCGACGCGACGCTCCGCAGCCCCGATGCGCGGGCAGGACCGCGCCACCCCGCCACGGCTTGCGCCCGGTGCGGCGGAACGGAGCATCGGGGCGCGGGCGGCGATCATGCGTCGTCGTCCTCGTCGAAATCGTCGCCGAAATCGAAAGGCTGCGCATCCGCCGCGAAGACCTCGGGGAACGCCGCCTCGGCCCGTTTCAGGTCGATGCGCAGCAGTGCGTCATAGCTTTGCGGATCGAAGGGATCTTCGGCCGGCACGACCTCGCGGCCGAAAAGCCAGGACAGACGGCCCGCGTCAAGGTTGCCACGCTCGAAAGGTTCTTCGCCGAACTGCGCCCAAAGCGCGGCCATAAAGCCCTGATCGGCCAGCCGGTCCGCATTTTTGCGGTCCCGATACCGCTCGCGGCGGATGATCTTCGTCGCGCCGTCCTTCGACGCGCGGCGGATGACGAACTGGAAATCGGTGCCGGGAAGGCGGCCGGGAAAGCCGCGATGCTTCAGCATACCACACCCTCCCGTCCGGGGGCGGCAGCGGTAAAGACGGGCCGGCCGGCGCTTGCCGGCGCGGCCCGCCCGGTAAGCTTATTTGTACTTGCCGGTGTAGGTCGGTTCGGTCGTGACCGTCGGTTAATCGACGTAAACGGTCTCTTCCTGTTTCTTGGCGCAAGCGGCCAAGAAAGCCACGGTGCACAGGGCAACCAAGGTGATGCTGCTCTTCGACATCCTCTAATCCTATCTTCTTGGGGGGCGTCGTTATCCCGCCCCCATTGCGAGGCACAGGCCGCTTGGGTTCGGCCTGTCGGAACAATAGCCCAATCGCGCGACGATTGACACGGGAAAGCGGTCAAGTTCCAAGCCTGTGACACAACTACATCAGCCGGAATCCGCCGGGCGGAGCAAACCACCATATCCAGGGGACGCATCAGAATACCTCCCAGATGCAGGCGCCGTTTTCGATGCGGTAGGCCTCGAAATATTGCGTCGCCTCGGGCGCGGTTTCGCCGAAAGGCACCGCGATATCGGACAGCGAGATTACAACCTGCGCGGGCGCCGGCCCGGTCGAGGACAGGCGCGGCAAAGCATAGGCTTCGCACAGGTGCTGCATATCGGCCATTGCCTGATCCACATCGACGGTGCCGCCCTCGCGCGCGATCGCGGGGGCCAGAAAACGAAAGCGATAGGTCAGCCCGTAGGCACCCGGCGCATCCTGCACCACATCCTGAAGCACCACCCGCTGCCCCGAGGGCACCGGAATCGGCTCGTCCACCCCCGCCAGATCGGCGAGGCCTTGCAGCGGTTTTCCGGTCGGGCTCATCGGGGATCCCCCTGCCCGGCCGTTGCGGATTGCGGTTGCGCCATGATTTCCCCCTGGGCTGACCTGTCAGAGGGGGATGTTATCGTGCTTTTTCCACGGGTTGGACAGCTTCTTATTGCGCAGGGAAGCAAAGGCCCGCGCCACCCGGCGGCGGGTCGACCTCGGCTGGATCACCTCGTCGATGAAACCGCGCTCGGCCGCCACAAAGGGGTTGGCGAAGCGGTCCTCGTAATCCCTGGTGCGGGCGGCGATCTTTTCCTTATCGTCCAGCTCGCTGCGATACAGGATCTCGACCGCGCCCTTCGCCCCCATCACCGCGATTTCCGCCGTGGGCCAGGCATAGTTGAAATCGCCGCGCAGGTGTTTCGAGGCCATCACGTCATAGGCGCCGCCATAGGCCTTGCGGGTAATGACCGTGACCTTCGGCACCGTCGCCTCGCCATAGGCGAACAGCAGTTTGGCCCCGTGCTTGATGACGCCGCCGTATTCCTGCGCCGTCCCCGGCAGGAAGCCCGGCACGTCGACGAAGGT
>JAATGA010000532.1 GCA_015654855.1 Rhodobacterales bacterium | reverse complement strand
TTCGACATGTTGAACTTGACGCCGAAATCCTCGTCCGGGCCGCCGGGGTTGTGACTGGCCGACATGATCAGGCCGCCATCGGTCTTGTTCAGCCGGATCAGATGGCTGGCGGCCGGCGTTGACAGGATCGCCCCCTGCCCCACGATCACCCGCGCCGCGCCGTTTGCCGCCGCCATCCGCAGGATCACCTGCGCCGCCCGGTCGTTGAAGAACCGCCCGTCCCCGCCCAGAACGAAGGTCTTGCCCGCCGCCCCCACAACGTCGAAGATCGACTGGACGAAATTCTCCAGATAATGCCGCCCCATGAACACGGGCGTCTTTTTGCGCAAGCCGCTGGTGCCGGGTTTCTGGCCGGCGATGGGTTGGGTTGCGACGGTTACGACACTCATCGGCTTGCTCCTGGCACGCGCGGGGGCGCGGGTTGAAAGATCAGGACGGATTGCGCCGGCGCCTGCTGGCCCGGGATCCAGTCGGGATGGGGCGCGTCGGGACGGGTGGTGTCAAGGATCAACTCCCAGGCCTCGGCGGTATCCGGCAGCGTCAGATCTGTGGCGCAGCCGGCGTTGAACACGACGAAGATCGCCTCGCCCGTCGTATCGGCGCCCTCGGCCGCCATCCGCAACTCGACCCCCAGGCAGCGAAATCCGGCGTCGTGCCAGTCCTCGGGCCGGGGCGGCACGCCGTCGGAGCGCCGCCAGATCACGTCGGGCAACCCGTCGTGCGGGCGGGGCTTGGCGTGCAGAAACCGCCGCTGGCGCAACACCGGATGGTCGCGCCGGATCTGCGCCAGCCGCGCCAGAAAATCGGTCAGCGGATCGGTCTTCCACTGCACCCAGCCGGTTTCGTTGTCCTGGGCATAGGCGTTGTTGTTGCCCTGCTGGCTGTTGCTCATCTCGTCGCCGGCCAGCAGCATCGGCACGCCTTGCGAGACCATCAGCGTCGTCAGCAGGTTGCGCTTGCGAAGCGCGCGGGCGGCCAGGATCGCGGGATCGGTCGTCGGCCCCTCGATCCCGAGGTTGTCGGAGTGGTTGTCGGAATGGCCGTCGCGATTGTCCTCGCCATTCGGGAGGTTGCGCTTGACGGTGAAGCTGACCAGATCCTCCAGCGTAAAGCCGTCATGCGCGGTCAGAAAGTTGATCGAGGAGGTCGCCGCCCGCCCCTGATGGTCGAACCGTTCGGCCGATCCCAGCAGGCGTTTGGCCAGATCCGGCATCATCCCCGGATCGCCCTTCCAAAACCGCCGCACCCCGTCGCGGAATTTGTCGTTCCATTCCCGAATCGGATGCGGCCAGGCGCCCAACTGGTATCCGCCGGGGCCGAGATCCCAAGGCTCGGCGATCAGCTTGACCTGGGCAAGCACCGGGTCCTGGCGGATCGCCTCGAGGAACCCGCCGTTCGGATCGAAGCCCCCCGCCTCGCGCGCCAGCACGGTGGCGAGGTCGAAGCGAAAGCCGTCGACATGCATCACCTCGACCCAGTAGCGCAACGAATCCATCACCATGCGCAGCACCATCGGATGCGTGACGTTCATGGTGTTGCCGGTGCCGGTGTCGTTCACATAAGCGCGCCCGCCCCCGATCAGGCGGTAATAGCTGCGGTTGTCGATACCGCGGAACGCGATGGTCGGCCCCCATTCGTCGCCCTCGCCCGAGTGGTTGTAAACCACATCCAGGACGACCTCCAGGCCCGCGGCGTGCAGGCGGCGGACCATCTGCTGAAACTCCCACACCTCGCCGCGCGACATGTAGCGGCTGTCGGGGGCGAAGAAGCCGATGGTCTGATAGCCCCAGTAGTTCTTCAGCTTTCTCGACACCAGAAAGCGGTCGTCGAAGAAGGTGTGCACCGGCAAAAGCCCGATCGTGGTGACGCCGAGCTTTTGCAGATGCTCGATCACCGCATCCGAGGCGAGGCCCAGATAGGTGCCGCGCAGCCCCTTGTCGACGCGGGGGTTCAACTCGGTCAGCCCACGCACATGCGCCTCGTAAAGCAGCGTATCGGCCATCAATACGCGCGGCGGACGATCGTCGCCCCAGTTGAAGGTCGTATCGGCCACCACCGATTTCGGCACGGCGAAGGCGCTGTCGCGGGTGTCGTAGGACAAATCGCCGCGCGGGCTGCCGACCTTGTAGCCCATCAGCGCGTCCGACCATTTCAGCCGCCCGCGCAACTGGCGCGCATAGGGGTCGATCAACAGCTTGTGCGGGTTGAACCGGTGCCCCTGTTCGGGAACGTAAGGCCCGTGCACCCGGTAGCCATACAGCGTCCCGGGAGTCAGCCCGCCGACATGCACATGCCAGATGTCGCCATCGCGGTCGCGCAGCCCGATCCGGTCCAGCTCGCGCCGCCCGTCGGGGGAAAACAGGCACAGTTCGACCTTCTCGGCATGGGCCGAGAACAGCGCGAAATTCACCCCGTCCCCGTCGAAGCTCGCCCCCATCGGCCAGGGCCTGCCGGGCGAGGTCGCATGGGCCTGCCGGCCGTTGCCGTTCACCGGGCGACGCTTTCGTAAAGGCTCGCATATGCGGCGGCGGAGCGGTCCCAGCCGAGCGGCTGACGCATGGCGTTGCGGCGAACCTGCGCCCAGGCCTCGGGTCGGTCGTAAAGCGCCAGCAGCCGCCGCAGGGCCTGACCGAAGGCCAGCGCGTCGGTCGGATGAAAGCTGACCCCCGTCGCGACCCCGGCATCCAGCGCGGCGGGACTAGCGTCGATCACCGTATCGGCCAGACCCCCTACGGCCGCGACCACCGGCAGCGTGCCATAGGCCAGGCCATACATCTGCGTCAGCCCGCAAGGCTCGAACCGGCTGGGCACCAGCACGGCGTCGGCCCCGGCGAACAGCCGGTGGCTCAGCGCCTCGTCATAGCCGATGCGAACCGCGATCCGGCCGGGATACGCGATCTCAAGCGCGCGCATTTCGGCCTCCAGCCAGGCGTCGCCGGAGCCGAGGACGATCAGCCCGCCGCCGCCCCGGATGAAATCGGGGATGACCGCGGGCAGCAGATCCACCCCCTTCTGATCGGTCAGGCGGCTGACGACGATGGCGAGCGGCCCCGGCACGTTCAGCCCGAATTCCGCACAGATGCCCTTGCGGTTTTCCGCCTTGCCCGCCATGGACGAGGCGGAAAACGGCAGCGGCTCGACCTCGGGCGACCAGACGGATGTGTCGATGCCATTCAGGATGCCGCTGACCGCGCCGGCCCGTTCGGCCAGCACGCCCTGCAATCCCATCCCGACCTCGGGCCGCATCAGTTCGGCGGCATAGGTGGGCGAGACGGTGGTGATGCGGTCGGCGGTGACCAGCCCGCCCTTCAGCATCGAGATGTCGCCGTAATATTCCAGGCTG
>JAATGA010000293.1 GCA_015654855.1 Rhodobacterales bacterium | reverse complement strand
CTCTGCGGAACACTTACAAAAAAGTAGGCACTTCCCTTTCGTAAGTAAAGGCCTACCTTGTCCGCAACGGTCAACCCAAGGAGATTTGCCATGACCATCGCCATTACCGGAGCCACCGGCCAACTCGGCCGGCTCGCCGTCGCCGCGCTGAAAGCGCGCGATCTCAAGGCCGATCTGGTCGCCCTTGTCCGCGATCCGGGCAAGGCGGCCGATCTGGGCGTTCCGGCCCGCGCTTTCGATTACCACAAGCCCGCCGAACTGGCCCCCGCGCTTGCCGGCGTCGACACGTTGGTGCTGATTTCCTCGAACGATTTCAACGACCGGGCCGGGCAGCACAAGGCCGTTATCGCGGCGGCGAAGGCGGCGGGGGTCAAGCGGATCCTCTACACCTCGATCCTGCACGCCGACACCACGCCGATGAAGATCCTGCCGACCGACCACAAGACGACGGAGGCGGCGATCCTCGCCTCGGGACTTGGCTACACCTTCCTGCGCAACGGCTGGTATACCGAGAACTACCTCGGCAACCTGGGGGCGGCGGTCGAACATGGCGCGATCATCGGCGCGGCGGGCGAGGGCAAGATCGCCTCGGCCACGCGGGCGGATTTCGCCGAGGCCATCGCGGTGACGGCGCTTGGGCAGGGCCACGAGAACAAGATCTACGAACTGGCCGGCGATCAGGCCTATACGCTCGCCGATCTCGCGGCAGAGATCGCGAGGCAATCGGGCAAGCCCGTCGCCTTCGTCAACATGTCGGAGGCCGATTACGCCAGGGCGCTGGAAGGCTTCGGCCTGCCGTCGGCGTTCGCCACCGTGCTGGCGGATTCGGATTTCTCGGCCTCCAAGGGTTCGCTCTTCGATGACAGCCATACGCTGTCGAAGCTGATAGGTCACCCGACGACGCCGCTGGCCGATGCGGTCAAGGCGGCGCTGGCGGGCTGATCCGCGGCGCGTTCTGTCGCAATCGGACCGGGATCGGGCCGATTCCGGCTTGGGGCAGGCGCGTCAGGCGTGGCAGAAGGGGCGGGGGGCGCGAACCCCCGCCCTTTTTCTTTCCTGCTGGAGACTTCGATGAGCCGCGACACGATCGAACGCTATTACGCCGCCTTCAACGCCGGCGATGCCGCCGGAATGCTGGCCGAGGTCACCGACGGGATCGAGCATCGGGTGAACGAGGGCGCGATCCGCTTCGGCCGCGTGAAATTCGCCGAGTTCTGCGGGCATATGGGCGTCAGCTACCGCGAAGAGCTGAAGGATATGGTGATCTTCGTCAACGACGATGCGACGCGCGGGGCGGCGGAATTCGTCGTGCATGGCGAATATCTGCAAACCGATCCGGGCCTGCCCGAGGCGAAGGGGCAGAAATACATCCTGCCGGCCGGCGCCTTCTTCGATCTGAAGGATGGCAAGATCGCGCGGGTGACGACCTTCTACAACCTCAACGACTGGATCGCGCAGGTTTCGGCCTGATGGCCGAAGGCGTCGAGGTCCGCGTCCTGACGGGCGAGGCGCTTGGCGCCGCGCTCGACGATGTGGCGCGGTTGCGCATCGCGGTGTTCCGCGACTGGCCCTATCTCTACGACGGCGACCCGGCCTATGAGCGGGCGTATCTCGCGGCTTATCGCGACAGCCCCGGCGCGATCGTCGTGGGGGCCTTCGCGGGCGCGCGCCTGGTGGGGGCGGCGACCGGCACGCCGATGGCCGATCACGCGGCGGAATTCGCCGCACCCTTCGCCGGGGTCGATGTGCCGATGGAGCGCATCTTTTACTGCGCGGAATCGGTGCTGCTGCCGGACTGGCGCGGGCAGGGCCTGGGGCACGCGTTTTTCGACGCGCGCGAGGCTCATGCGCGCGCCCTAGGTGCCACGCATTCCGCCTTTTGCTCGGTGGTACGGCCTGCGGATCATCCGATGCGGCCCGAGGGGGCGCGGAGCAACGACGCCTTCTGGCGCAAGCGCGGCTATGCGCCGCTGCCGGGTGCGGTGGCGGAGTTCCACTGGAAGGATCTTGGCCACGGCGAAGAGACGGTGAAGCCGTTGCAATTCTGGATGCGGCAGCTTTGATCCGCGCCCGCGGGGGGCTGTCCGCCCCCCGCCCCCGAGGATATTTGAGCCAGGATGAGATGGGAAAACAGATGAAGATCGCCGCCGCCGCATACAGCCTCGACTGGTTCGACAGGTTCGCGGACTACGAGGCGAAACTGTCCGATCAGGTGGCCCGGGCGGCGGGGCAGGGGGCGGAACTGCTGGTCTTTCCCGAATACGGCGCGATGGAACTGGCGAGCCTTGGCGGGCGGGCGGTCGCCGGGGATATCGAGGCGGCGCTTTACGAGGTGGCGCGGCACGGGCCTGCGGTCGAGGCGGTGCATCTGCGGCTGGCGAAGGAATACGGGGTGCATATTCTCGGCGCGTCCGCTCCGGTGTTTACCGGGGCGCGGCCGGTCAACCGGGCGGTGCTCTACGGTCCCGAGGGGGTGATCGGGCATCAGGACAAGCAGATCATGACCCGGTTCGAGCGCGAGACATGGGGGGTGGAATCGGGGCCGGGGCTGACGTTGTTCGATACGCCCGTCGGCAAGCTGGGTGTCGTCATATGCTATGACAGCGAGTTTCCGCTGCTGGCCCGCCACCTGGTCGAGGCGGGGGCGGAGATCCTGCTCGCGCCTTCCTGCACCGATACCTATGCCGGGTATATGCGGGTGCGGGTGGGTTCGATGGCGCGCGCGCTGGAGAACCAGTGCGTGGTGGTGCAGTCGCCGACCGTGGGGTTCTGCGACTTCTGCCCGGCGGTGGACGAGAATGTCGGGCGCGCGGCGATCTATGGTCCGCCCGACCGGGGCTGGCCCGAGGGCGGGGTTCTGGCGGAAACCGCGCTGAACGTGCCGGGATGGGCGGTGGCCGAGGTCGATCTGGGACAGATTGCCGAGACCCGTGCCGATGGCGGGGTGCTGAACGACCGGCACTGGGCCGAGCAGGCCGGGCGGATCGCCGCGCCCGTGACGGTCGTTCGCGGGGCGGGGTCACGGTGAGCGGGGGGCTTCCCCCGGTCCTGCGCGCGCCGCTCAATCGCTTTGTCGCGGCGAGCGGGCTGACCAACCTCGGCGACGGGATCGCGACCGTCGCCTGGGCCTGGACGGCCAGCGCGCTGACGCGGGATGCCTTTCTGATCGCGCTGGTGGCGGTGGCCCTGCGGCTGCCCTGGGCGCTGTTCGCCTTGCCCGCCGGGGTGGTGACCGACCGCGCGGACCGGCGGCGGCTGATCCTGCGGATGGATGTGCTGCGCGCCCTTGCCTTCGCCGCCGCTGCCCTGGCGCTGGCCCTGTCCGGCGCTTTGCCCGCGCCCCCGGTGAAGGGGGTGGCCTCCGCCCCGGCCTATGCGGCGCTGGTGCTGGCGGCGCTGGTCGTCGGCGCGGCGGAGGTGTTCCGCGACAATGCCGCGCAGACCATGCTGCCCTCGCTGGTGGCGCATGACCGGCTGGAGGCGGCGAATGGCCGGCTGTGGAGCGTCGAGTTGATCGGCAACGCGCTGCTCGGCCCGGCGCTCGGGGCGCTTTTGGTGGGCGTGGCGCTGGTGCTGCCCTTTGCCGTGAATGCGTTGGCCTATGGCCTGGCGGCAGTGATCGTCGCGGGCATCGTCGGGCAGTTCCGGCCGGAGGCGCGGGGGGCGCGCGACTGGCGGGCGGAACTGGCCGAGGGGATCGGATTTCTGCGCGCCTCGCCGCTGTTGCGGACCCTGGCCTGGCTGACCGGGTTCTGGAACCTGTTCTTCCAGATGACGGCCATCGGTCTGGTCCTGCATGTGCAGGAAAACCTGGGGCTGCCGGCGGCGACTTACGGCCTGATACTGGCGGCGGGGGCGGTCGGCGGCATCGCGGGCGGCCTTTGCGGGGCGCGGGTGGTGGCGGTCATGGGTCCGGCCCGGGCGGCGCAATGGATGCTTTTCGCCTCCGTCCCCTGTTTCGCGGCGCTGGCGCTGGTGCCCGGGGCTTTGGGGCTGGGCCTCGTGCTGGCGGTGTCGGAATTCGCCGGCCTCGTATGGAACACGGTATCCGTCGCGACCCGGCAACGGATGATCCCGGACCGGCTGCTTGGCCGGGTGAACAGCGCCTATCGGCTGCTCGCCTGGGGGATGATGCCGGTCGGGCTGATCGCCTCGGGCCTGCTGGTGCGCATGGGCGAGGGGCTGATCGGCCGCCCGGCCGCGCTGACCCTGCCGTTTTGGGTCGCGGCCGCGGGCATCCTGGTTGTGACGGCGATCGGCTGGCGGCCTTTGGGTCGCGGCCTCGGGCGATAAGCAGCGTTATGCCCCCGAAAGTCCGCCTGCACCCGGCCGGTGCGGATCTGTGCCTTGCGAGGGATGGTCGCCCGCGCCCCTGCCGGATCAGCCGTTGAAGAGGAAGTGCAACACGTCGCCGTCCTGCACCTCGTAAGTCTTGCCCTCGACGCGGAACTTGCCCGCCTCTTTCGCGCCGGCCTCGCCCTTGCCCGCGATGTAATCGTCATAGGCGATGGTCTCGGACCGGATGAAGCCCTTTTCGAAATCGCCGTGGATCACGCCCGCCGCCTGGGGGGCCAGCATCCCCGCGGTGATCGTCCAGGCGCGCGCCTCTTTCGGGCCGACGGTGAAATATGTGCGCAGGCCCAGAAGCTCGTATCCCGCGCGGATCAGCCGGTCGAGACCCGCCTCGTGCAGGCCCATTTCCTCAAGGAACATATCGGCCTCGTCGGCGGGAAGCTGGCTGATCTCCTCCTCGATCCTGGCCGAGATCACCACGCTCGCCGCGCCCTGTTTCGCGGCCATCTCGGCCACCCGGGCGGATTCGCCGTTGCCGCTCGCCGCCGAGGATTCCTCGACGTTGCAGACGTAAAGCACGGGCTTGGCGGTCAGCAGTTGCAGCAGACGCCACTGCCGGTCGTCATCGGCCGAAACCTTGACACTGCGCGCGGGTTTGCCCTCCTCCAGCGCCTTTTGCGCCAGGGCCAGAAGGCGGTCCTGATCGGCGGCCTCTTTATCCGCGCCCTTCAGCTTGCGGGCGAGGTTGGCGCGGCGACGCTCGATGGAGTCGAGGTCGGCCAGCATCAGCTCGGTCTCGATTGTCTCGGCATCGGCCACGGGGTCGATCCGGCCCTCGACATGGGTGATGTCTCCGTCCTCGAAACAGCGCAGCACATGGGCGATGGCGTCGCATTCGCGGATATTGGCGAGGAACTGGTTGCCGAGGCCTTCGCCCTT
>JAATGA010000227.1 GCA_015654855.1 Rhodobacterales bacterium | reverse complement strand
CGACATCGCGATCAAGTTCAACCACGATTACGGCGTGAACTTCTTCCCGGTGGTCGAGCCGCTGATCGAAGGTGCGGGCACCCGCGTCATGTCCCTGCGCGACGGCACGAAGAAGATGTCGAAATCCGACCCCTCGGATCAAAGCCGGATCAACCTGACCGACGATGCCGACACCATCGCCGCCAAGATCCGCAAGGCCAAGACCGACCCCGAGGCGCTGCCCGACAGCCTTGACGGGCTGAAGGACCGGCCCGAGGCGAGGAACCTCGTGAACATCTACGCGGGTCTTTCGGGTGAGGCGCCGCAGGCGGTGGTCGAGAAATTCGCGGGCGCCCAGTTCGGCACCTTCAAACCGGCGCTGGTCGATCTGGCGGTGGCAAAGCTTTCGCCGATCACCACCGAGATGAACCGCCTGATGGCCGACCCGGCCGAGATCGACCGGATCCTCGGCCATGGTGCCGACAAAGCCGATGCCATCGCCCAGCCGATCCTGGACGAGGCGAAGGACGTCGTGGGCATGATCCGTTCCCGTCGGGGCTGACAAAACCCGGCCCGGCGCCTCGCGGGGCGCCGGGCCGGAATGAGTTCGGCTATTGCGCCGAGGCGGACACGGGGATGCGTAAATCCTGGCTGCCGGCCGTCCCCCGCCGGATCCCCGCCATGTCGCCCGCGGGATGGACGCCCCCTTTTCATGGTGCTAACCCGGCCCGGCATCCGGTTTCACTGAAGGGGTCCGCCATGGCATTCGGCAAGAACATCCGCACGTATTTCGAAGGCAAATGGCATGACGGCGACATTCCGGTCATGCGCGCCGCCGACCACGGGCTGTGGCAGGGATCCTCGGTCTTTGACGGGGCGCGGTATTTCGACGGGCTGACCCCCGACCTCGACCTGCATTGCGCGCGCGTCAACCGCTCGGCAAAGTCGCTGATGATCACGCCGACGGTCGAGGCCGATGAGATGATCGCCATCGTGCGCGAGGGGCTGAAGGCCTATGCGCCGGAACAGGCCGTCTACATCCGCCCGATGTATTGGGCGATCGACGGCTCGGAACTGGGCGTCGCGCCGGCGGAAAACTCCACCGGTTTCTCGATCTGCCTGGAAGAGGTGGCGATGCCCGACCCTTCGGTCGCGACCACGCTGACCCGCACCCGGTTCCACCGCCCGCTGCAATCCGATGCGGTCTGCAACGCCAAGGCGGGCTGCCTCTACCCGAACAACGCCAGGATGCTGGTCGAGGCCAAGTCCAAGGGGTTCGGCAATGCCCTTGTCGCCGACATCATGTGCAATGTCGCCGAAACCGCGACCGCCAATATCTTCATGGTCAAGGACGGGGTCTACTTCACCCCGGCGGCCAACGGCACCTTCCTGTCGGGCATCACCCGCGCCCGCCACATCGGCAACCTGCGTGCCGCAGGGTATGAGGTGCGCGAGGCGGTCATCACCTTCGAGGACATCCTGGCGGCGGACGAGTTGTTCCTGTCGGGCAACTTCGCCAAGGTGACCCCCGTCGCCCGGTTCGAGGACCGCAGCTACACCTCCAACGGCCCCTTCACCCGGAAGGCCCGCGAAACCTACATGGACTGGGCCTCGGGACAGCGCTGATGGCCTTGCACGCGGCGGGTCTTCGGCCTGTCGCGCGGGGCTTGCCCGTCCGCCGGGCCTGCGCCATGATCGCGCCGAAGAACCGGAGGGGCAGGATGCGTAAGTTTCTGGTCGTGCTGGACGAGACGCGCGAATGCCTGAACGCCATGCGTTTCGCGGCGATGCGCGCGGCGCATTCGGGCGGCGGGGTGGTGATCCTCTCGGTCATCCCGCCCGAGGAATATCAGCACTGGATGGGCGTCGCCGATCTGATGCGGGCCGAGGCGCGCGAACGGATCGAGGCGCATTTCGAAGTTTTCGCAAAATGGATGCGCGACCGGCAGGGGGTGAACCCCGAACTGGTCATCCGCGAGGGCGATCCGGTGCTGGAAATCCTGGCCCAGGTGCGCGAGGATTCCGACATCGGCGTGCTGGTCCTGGGGGCCGCCAGCGAGAAATCCGGGCCCGGACCACTGGTGACGCAGATGTCGCGCACCTCGGGCACGCTGCCGATCCCGATCACCATCGTGCCGGGCGACATGTCGAAAGAGCGACTGGAAGCGATCACCTGATCGCCCCAGGCTCCGGCCATTTCCGCGCACCGTTATCCGCCCCGACGGCGCAGGCGGCAGCGGAAATCGCGAAGCGACATGACGCGTCTCGCAAGCCCGTCGTTGCGCCCTTCGGTTCAGCCGGGCCCGTCAGCCGAGGATTTCCGCGACCTTTTCCGCCGGGCGGCACAGCACCGCGCGGTTGTCTAGGATCACCACAGGGCGCTCGATCAGGACCGGATCGGCGGCCATCGCGGCGATCAGCCGCTCCTCCGACACACCGGGGGCTGTCAGCCCCGCGTCCCGCGCCGCCGGCTCTTTGCCCCGCAACAGGGCCGATGCGGGTTGCCGCGTCATCGCGACCACGGCGCGGATGTCTTCGGCCGAGGGCGGCGTCTTCAGGTATTCGACGACGCGCGGCTCGCGCCCCGCATCGCACAGCGCCGCCAGCACCTTGCGTGAGGTGCTGCACGCCGGATTGTGCCAGATCGTGATCGTCGCCATGGTCGCCCCCGTTCCCGGACCCGCTCTTCCGGTCATGGTCCCCGGCCCGACCCGCGTCAAGGCGGCTCTGCCTGCCAGGGGGGGCTGAGCTGCGCAGGACGGACCGGCCCGACGCTGTGCCGGGTGCCTGCAAAGCCGACCTTCGTTGCGCAGCGGGTGACACCGCACAAAAGGGAAAAAGTTTCGCGAAACTCCCCCTCTGTGACCAACCGGCTGGTAGCGCCGGACGCCCGAGCCGGAGAAAGCTTCGCTATATGAACATCCTTGTCATTGGCAGGCCACCCCGCTTTGGTCCAGGTTGAACCGGCTACCCTATGAGGCACGAAATGACTCGCTTCCTGGCCGCCCTGATCTGGCTCGCCACCACCCTGACCGCTGCGGCGCAGGACCTGATGGCCGAACCGGTCCGCCCCGCCGATCTGAAGCCTGCGGAGCGCCGCACGCTTCAGGCCGCGCTGACGCTGACCGGCGACTACAACGGCCTGACCGATGGCGTCTGGGGCCGAGGCACGCAGGCAGCGCTGGAGGCTTATGTGCAGCGGACGGCGGGGCATCTGCCCGCGCATTACGCCGATCTGGCGCCCCTGCTCGAAACCTGGATCGCCGAGGCCGATGTCTCGGGCTGGGGGCCGATGGACCTGCCCGGCGGCGGCACGATCCTCGTGCCCTGGAACCTGCTCGCCCCCGACGACGGCGGCTATTCCACCGCTTCGGGCGATCTGTTCCTGATGGTCACGCGCGACGACCTCGCCACCGCGACCGAGGCGCATCGCAAGCTGCTGGCCACCGCCGCGCGCGGCACCGACCCTTACCGGATCACCACCGAACTGGGCATCGTCACGGTGGTCGAGACGCCAGGCGGCGTCCAGGCCTGGATGCGGTCCGAGCCCGTCGCGCGCGACGGCTATGTCAGCGTCGGCATCTTCGCCTCGGGCGACGAGGTGCCGAGGATGTCGCTGATCGCCGGCAGCTTCGG
>JAATGA010000372.1 GCA_015654855.1 Rhodobacterales bacterium | reverse complement strand
TGCGCAGAAGGCCCAGATCCGTGCCGCAATGCGGCTCGGTCAGGTTCATCGTGCCGGTCCATTCGCACGACGCCATCTTCGGCACATACTGCTGTTTCTGCGCATCCGTCCCATGGACCAGGATGGCCGAGACCGCGCCATGGGTCAGGCCCTGATACATGTTGAAGGCCATATTGGCCGAAACGAAGATCTCGCCCACGGCCGAGGACATGAGGTAAGGCAGCCCCTGGCCGCCGTATTCCTCGGGCAGGTCGAGGGCGGTCCAGCCGCCGTCCTTCATCGCCTCGAAAGCGGCCTTGAACCCTTTGGGCGTGCGGACCACGCCGTTTTCCAGCACACAGCCCTCGGCATCGCCGACCGCGTTCAGCGGCTCCAGAACCTCGGAGGCGAGCTTGCCCGCCTCGTCCAGCACGGCATTGGTGAAATCGGCCTCCAGCGCGGCATAGCCGGGGGTGTCCGATCGGCTCACCTTCAGAACGTCGTGCAACAGGAACTGCATGTCCCTGACGGGGGCGGTATAGCTGGTCATCGGTTCTCTCTCCCTGGGAAACCGGCGGTGGGCGGCCCCCTACCTATTCGGCGGCCTTGCGGAAGGTGGCGAGCTGGGCCGCGCCACGTTCCATCTGCTCTTTCAACTCGTCGATGGCCTGATCCAGTTCCGCCCGCTGCGCCTGCATCTCGGTCAGACGTTCCTGCGCCAGTTCCAAGGTGTGGCGCAGTTGGGTTTCATGCGTGGTCTCGCGGTCATACATGTCCAGCAACTGCCGGATGCTTTCCAGCGAGAAGCCGAAGCGCTTGCCGCGCAGGATCAGCTTCAGCCGCGCCCGGTCGCGGCGGGTGAACAGCCGTTTCGTGCCCTCGCGGATCGGGAACAGCAGTTCCTTCGCCTCGTAAAACCGCAGGGTCCGGGGGGTCACCTCGTAGGAATCGCACATCTCGCGGATCGTCATCAGGTCGTCGCTCATACTTCACTCTCGCCGCAGGGCCATCGGGTCGGGCCGGTGCGGCCCTTATCGGATAGCAGACAGGTTTACGCTTACGTAAACATAACGTTGCGTCAGCGACTGTGCTGACGCTCCGTCAACCTTGCACGGGGAAAGTTTAGCGTTCCGTCACCCCTGTATATCGGTATCGCCGGGAAGGCTGTCCAATTCGTCCAGCGCGGTGCCGCGCAGGGCGCGCAAATCCTGGATCGAAATATCCAGTTCGGCCCGCTGCTGCTCCAGCTCGGCAAGCTGACGGTCGGCCAGGCCGATCCAGGCCTGAAGCTGCGGGCGCTGGCCCTTTTTGCCGTAGATGAGCAGCCATTGCCGGATTTCCTCCAGCGAAAAGCCGAAGCGGCGGCCGCGCAGGATCAGCGTCATCCGCGCCACCTCGCGCGGTCCGTAGAACCGGGCGCGGCCATCCTTTTCGGGCGAAAGCAGCTCGATATATTCGTAATAGCGCAGGGTGCGCGGCGTCACGTCGAACTTCGCGCACATTTCTTTGAAGGTCAGGCGGTTCGGGTCGGTCATCGGCTGCTCCTTCGGGGACAGATTAGGGGGGGCGGCGCGCCGGCGCAACAGGGGTTGCAGTTCGCCCGCGCCGGGCGAATGATGTCCGCGACCCGACAAGCGAGGCAGCATGACCGGCGACCCGACCGAAACCCAGGCAGAGACCCAGGGCAGAATTGCCCGGCAGTTCATCGAGGCTATCCCGCATTCCCGCGACCTCGGGATGCGGATCGAGGTGCTGGTGGGCGGCCGCTGCACCGCCTCTATGCCGTGGGACGCGCGGCTGGTCGGCGATCCGGCGACCGGGGTGATCCATGGCGGGGCCGTGTCGGCGCTGCTCGACACCACGTCGGGCGCGGCGGTTCTGTCGCACCCCGAGGCGATGGCGGCGGCCACGGCGACGCTGGATCTGCGCATCGACTACATGCGTCCCGCGACCCCCGGCCAGACCATCGTGGCCGAGGCGGAATGCTATCACGTCACCAGGTCGGTCGCCTTCGTGCGGACCCAGGCTTTCGACGACGATCGCGCCCGGCCGGTGGCGGCGGCGACCGGGGCCTTCACCCTGGAACGGGGCACCCTGGAACGGGGGCGCGGATGAGACCGCAGCCCGAACCCGTTCAGGTGATAAAGGAGCGCCGCGACGCCGGGTTGGCGCGGCTGGTCGCGGCGGTGCCCTATATCGCCTATCTCGGCGTCCGCTTCGACCGGCGTGGCGACGAGTTGACGGCGGTGATGCCCTTTCGCCCCGATCTGATCGGCAATCCCGCGCTGCCGGCGCTGCATGGCGGGGCTGTCGCGGCCTTTCTGGAAATCGCCGCCATCATCGAGCTTACCTGGTCCACCCAATGGGGCGGGATCGAAAGCGGGGCGGCAGATACGGGCGCGACCGCCGCGGCGCATATGCCCAAGACCATCGACTTCACCGTCGATTTCCTGCGCTCGGGCCTGCCGCGTGACGCCTATGCGCGCGCGCGCGTCAACCGCTCGGGCCGGCGCTACGCCAGCGTTCATGTCGAGGCCTGGCAGGACAACCGCGCCCGGCTTTTCGCCCAGGCGACGGGGCACTTCCTGATGCCCGCACCTGCCGGCGCGGCGGGGGAGTGACACGCGGCCGATGTGCCGCCGCGATATGGCCCTGTCAGAACCTGAGCCGGCGGAACACCTCGGCCGCGCCCCAGCCCGAGACGACCGCGATCAGCAGCGCCAGCACGGCATAGAGCAGCGGCTCCTTGTGGGCGAGCGACCAGATCCCGCGTTCCAGCCCCTTTTTGCGCACGCCGATCACCCGTTCCAGGGTGTCGACCACCTGTCCGCCGCGCACCAGGAAGATGCGCACCCGGTAGTCGCCCTCGGTCAGATTGGCGGGCAGGACGACATCGCTGCGAAACAGGGTGGATTCGGAAAACCGCACCGTATCCTCGGACAGACGATAGCGGCCCTGGCGCTCGTAGATGCGAAGCAGCGCCTCGACGAAGCCGGGGGCCTCGTTCGCCTGCTCGCTGATCCCCACCGCGCGGATCGAGCCGGGCAGGCTGATCCGATACCGCTGATCCTCGGTCCGCAGCAGAATCAGGCCAAGCGGCCCGGTGGCGGCGACGGCATAGAAACTGGGGGCGGAATCGATCGTCACCGAGGCGTCGTTCACCCAGATGCCGGCCACCCGGTCCTTGCGGCGGATGGTCAGGGGCGATGGCGGCCCCTCGATGGTGATGATCACATGCAGCGGCCTGTCGTCGGGCGGCGGCGCTTCGCGCTTCACCGCGCCGTAGACGAGGATTTCCGAGCCCGAGAAATTCGCGGTGATGTCGACGCGGTTCTGGCTCAGCCCGGCGACGATGGATTCCGACGCCGCCTCGCCGGTTCCCTGCGCCAGGGCGGGCAGGGCGGCGATCAGCAGGGCGGCCAACGCGGCCAGAGGGCGGCGCGCGATCACGACAGCATCCCCGACGAGACCGAATAAAGCTCTGCCGGCCGGATCAGCAGGTCGAGGCCGATGCGCATCGCCACCGCCAGCACCAGCAGCGCCAGCAGGATGCGCAACTGCTCGGCCTTCAGCCGGACGCCCACCCGCGTGCCAAGCTGCGCGCCGATCACGCCGCCCAGGATCAGCAGCGTCGCCAGCATCAGATCGACCGATTGCGACAGCACCGCGTGCATCGTCGTCGTATAGGCCGAGACGAAGATGATCTGGAACAGCGAGGTGCCGACCACCACCTTGGTCGGCATTCCCAGCAGGTAGATCATCACCGGCACCATGATGAACCCGCCACCGACCCCCATGATCGCCGACAGGAACCCTACGCCCGCGCCCGCGAGCGCCGGCGGGATGATCGAGATATACAGGCCCGAGGTGCGGAACTTCATCTTCAGCGGCAGGCGATGCACCCAGGTGTGCGAATGCGACCGGCGCAGCCGCGCGGGGTCCGGCTTGCGGCTGCGCAGGATGGCCCGCAGGCTTTCCTGGAACATCATCAGCCCGATGGTGCCGAGGAAGACGACGTAGGACAGTTGCACGAACAGATCGACCTGGCCGCGCGCCTGCATCAGGGCAAAGACCCACAGCCCGATGGTCGAGCCGGCAAGACCCGAGGCCAGCAGCACCAGCCCCATGCGCACATCGACCGCCTTGCGCCGGAACTGCGCCAGCACGCCGGTGATCGACGAGGCCACGACCTGGTTCGCCCCCGTCGCCACGGCGACCGTCGGCGGAATGCCGATGAAGAACAGCAAAGGCGTGATCAGGAACCCGCCGCCGACTCCGAACATGCCCGACAGAAAGCCCACGACGCCGCCCAGTCCCAAAAGGACGAAGGCATTGACCGAGATCTCGGCGATGGGAAGGTAGATGTTCATCGTCGGAAAGGGGACCGGGGTCAGAGGAAGCCGGTTCGTATGGGCCGGGTCGGAAAGCGCTGGCGCAGCGCCGCGCCCCAAGGCTTGCCCGCGACGGCGGGGGAAGTCAAACCGCCGTATCGGTCACGGCCAGATCGCGCAGAAATTGCCTCAGCACCTGTTCCAGCTTTGCCGCACCTAAGGGAGCCATGGCCTTGGTGTGCTCGTGGCTGATCTTTTCGTCCGACAGGCCCGCCGCCATATTTGTGACGGTCGAGATCGCCGCGACCCTCAGTCCCAGGAACCTTGCGAGGATCACCTCGGGCACGGTGGACATGCCGACCGCATCGCCGCCGAGGATGCGGATGGCGCGGATTTCGGCCGGCGTCTCGAACGAGGGGCCGGAATACCAGGCGTAGACGCCCTCGGGCAGGGGGATGCCGGTCTTTGTCGCCGCATCGCGCAGGCGGGCGCGCAGGTCCGGGTCGTGCGCATCGGTCATCGGCACGAATCGGGCATCCGTCGGCTCGCCGATCAGCGGGTTCAGGCCGGAGAAGTTGATGTGGTCCGACAGCAGCATCAGATCGCCGGGCCGGATGTCGGGGCGCAAGGATCCGGCCGCATTGGTCGCGATCAGCGCCGTGGCGCCGAGGTCGCGCAAAACCGTCAGCGGCAGCCGCATCGCCGCCGGATCGCCCTTTTCATAGTAATGCGCCCGCCCGCCGAAGACGGCGACGCGGACACCTTCGAGCGTGCCGATGACGAGGTTCGGATTGTGACCCGAAACCCCGGCATGGGGAAAGCCCGGCAGATCGGAATAGGGAATGGCCACGCCCTCGACCGCCTGGGCGAGGTGCCCGAGGCCGGAGCCAAGGATCAGGCCGAGGCGGACAGGCTCTTGCCCGGCGCGGGTGCGGATCAGGGCGGCGAGGTCGGTGGCAGTCATGGCAGGCACTTTCGCTTCATTGCAGACGCCGGGGGGTCACCCCCCGGACCCCCGTGGGATATTTGGGCCAGAATGAAGGGGGGAACCGGCCTCAGCGCTCCTTGACATAGGGCTCGCCCCCCGCGCGGGGCGGGATCGCCTTGCCGACGAAGCCGGCGAGGACGAGGACGGTCAGGACATAGGGCAGCGCGTCCAGGGCCGGGACCGGGACCTTGGTGCCGACGATGCGCTCGACCACATCCGGGCGCAGCGCCAAAGCCTGGAAGAAGCCGAAGAGCAGCGTCGCCCAAAGCGCCCCCCAGGGTTTCCACTTGGCGAAGATCAGCGCGGCGAGGGCGATATAGCCGCGGCCCGCCGTCATCTCCTTGCCGAAGCCCGCTTGCAGCGCCGTCGCCATATAGACCCCCGCCAGGCCGCAGAGCACGCCCGCGATGGCAAGCGCGGCATAGCGCAGCCGCACGACCGAGATACCGGCGGTGTCGACCGCCGCCGGGTTTTCCCCCACCGCCCGCAGCCGCAGACCGAAGCGGGTGCGATAGAGCGCCCACCAGGACAGCGGCACGCAAAGAAGCGCGACATAGACGGGCAGCGAATGGCCCGACAGCACCTCGGCATAGAAGGGGCCGAGGATGGGGATGGCCGAAAGCGGCTCGGCAAAGGGCAGGTCGATCGGGTTGAACCGGGCCGCGCCACTGATCGGCGGGGTGCGGCCACCCTGTTTGAACAGGCTTTGCGCAGCAAGGACGGTGATCCCCGAGGCCAGGAAGTTCAGCGCCACACCCGAAATCAACTGGTTGCCCCGAAAGGTGATCGAGGCCAGGCCATGCACCCCCGACAGGACCAGCGAACCGGCGATCCCGGCCAGAAGCCCGATCCAGACCGAGCCGGTCAGAAAGGCCACCGCGCCGGAGCACATGGCGGCCACCAGCATCTTGCCTTCCAGCCCGATGTCGAACACGCCCGCACGTTCCGAGAACAGTCCCGCAAGGCAGGCGAAGAGCAACGGCGTCGCCAGCCGCAGCGTCGAGTCGAGAACCTGAAGAAGCGTCGCGTAGTCCATCACGCCGCCCTCGCCGCGCGAGGTCGGAAGACCCGCGCCAGCATCATCCGCACCATCTGATCCAGCGCGCCGGTGAACAGGATCACCAGCCCCTGGACGACCACCCGCATCTCGATCGGGATCCTGGTCCAGAGGCCAAGCTCGGCCCCGCCCTGATAGAGGAACCCGAACAGCAGCGCCGCCAGCACGACGCCGAGCGGATGGTTGCGCCCCATCAGCGCCACCGCGATGCCGATGAAGCCCGCCCCGGAGGCCGAGTTGCCGAGCAGCTTTTCCGCCTCGCCCATCACGTTGTTGGTCGCCATCATGCCGGCGAGCGCGCCCGACAGCAGCATGGCGATCAGCACGATCCTCGTCGGGTTGATCCCGGCATAGCGGGCCGCAGGTTCGGATTTGCCGAAGGCGCGGATCTCATACCCCAGCCGCGTATGCCACAGCAGCACCCAGACCAGCACCGCCATGGCGAGCGCCACAAGCAGGGTGATGTTGGCCGGCACGCTTTTGGTGAAGAAAAGGTTGAAAAGCGGCAGGTCGGACAGCGAGGGCAGATGAGTCGTCGCCGGGAAGGGCGCGGTCGAGGGGTCCTGCGCGGTCGGCGGGCGCAGCACGTCGACGAGGATCCAGATCATCAGACTGGCGGCGATATAGTTGAACATGATCGTGGTGATCACGATATGGCTGCCGCGCTTCGCCTGCAAATATGCCGGGATCGCCGCCCAGGCGGCACCGAAGGCTGCCGCCGCTAGGCTCGCGCCGATCAGCGCCAGAGACCAGTGCGGCCAGGGGATGAACAGACAGGCCAGCGCCACGCCAAGCCCGCCAAGCTGCGCCTGACCCTCGCCGCCGATGTTAAACAGGCCCGCGTGAAAGGCCACCGTCACCGCAAGCCCGGTGAAGATGAAACTGGTGGTGTAGTAAAGCGTATAGCCCCAGCCATAGGCCGACATCAGGCTGCCCTCGACCATGACCGAGATCGCCTCCCACGGGTTTTGCCCGATGGCGAGGATCACGAGGGCCGAGATGATCGCGGCCAGGGCCAGCGAGATGACGGGGACGAGGATCACATCGGCCCATTTCGGCAGGCGGGTCATGCGGCCTCTCCGGCGTTGACGCCCGCCATCAGCAGGCCGAGGTCGCGTTCGTCGGTTTGCGCGGGGTCGCGGAAGCCCATGATGCGGCCGTCGAACATCACCGCGATGCGGTCGGAAAGGCTCATGATCTCGTCAAGCTCGACCGAGACCAGAAGCACGGCCTTGCCCTTGTCGCGCAAGGCGACGATCTGCTTGTGGATGAACTCGATGGCGCCGATGTCGACGCCGCGTGTCGGCTGACCGATCAGCAGCAGGGCCGGATCCTGCTCGATCTCGCGCGCGACGACGATCTTTTGCTGGTTGCCGCCCGAAAAACTCTTGGCGGCCAGCGTCGGGATCGGCGGGCGCACGTCGAAGGTCGCCATCTTTTTCGCCGTATCCTCGCGCAGCGCGGCATTGTCCATGAGCGGACCCTTGCGCCAGCGCGGATCGTCCGAATAGCCGAAGGCCACGTTTTCCAAGGCGGCGAAATCGAGGATCAGCCCGTGGTGGTGGCGGTCCTCGGGCACATGAGCCAGGCCCGCGTGCCGCCGCGTCCGCCCGTCCGCCCCGCGCCCCGACAGGGGCAGCGTCGCGCCGTTCAGACTGATCCGCCCGCCGGCCTTGTCGCCCGGCTCCAGCATCCCGCCCAGGGTCGCGAGCAGTTCGGACTGCCCGTTGCCCGCGACGCCGGCAATGCCGAGGATCTCGCCCGCGCGAATTTCAAAGCTGACATCCCTCAGCCGGTCGACGCCTTGCGCGTCGCGCACGGTCAGCCGCTCGACCGACAAGACGGTCGGGCCGGGCCGGGCGGGCACCTTGTCGACGCGCAGCAGG
>JAATGA010000440.1 GCA_015654855.1 Rhodobacterales bacterium | reverse complement strand
GCGCCTGCAAGGATTGCCACTCGACCTTCCGCAGCTGACCCCGCGCGGTGCCGGATCAGCCGCAGAAGATGCGGGCGATCCGGTCCTGACCGTCGAGTTCGACATTCAGCCGGTCGGCGTGGAAATCCATTGTCATCGGCATCCCCGGCCGCAGCGGCCGGGCGCCGGTCGGCGGCGTGGTCAGAGCGAACAGCGGCCGGCCCGCCAGATGCTGCAAGGCTTCTGCGCCGCAGGCATCGGGCGGGGGCGGCTCCGCCGGTGCCTCGATACAGGCGGACAGCAGCAGCGGCGCGAGCGCGGGCAGAAAGCGGAACGGGTGCGGAATCATCGGCGCCTCCTATCCGCAGAAAAGTCGCAGGATGCGGCCTCCGGCATCAAGCTGCACGTTCAGCCGGGTGGGCGAGAGATCGCGCGTCACCTCTTGTCCCGGGCGGATCGCCCGCAGGTCGCCGGGCAGCGGAATTCCGGCCAGGCTGGCGAGATCGCGGCCGATATGGCCGCCAAGGCGCGCGACGCCGCAATCGTCGCCCATTGGCGGGATCACCTGTTCCGGTGGGCCGAGCGGCGGGGCGCCCGGCACGCAGCCGCTAACCGCCGCGACCGCCAGCGTCAGGGTCAGTGCTTTTGCCAGATCGCCCGTCAAACGCCCCCCGGCACAACTGCTTGCGACGCGACCCGTCTACACGCCGGGCAGGCATCGGGGCAACGGGCCAAATCTCTGCGATTCCAGAAGAATGCGTGACAGGTCCGGTCAAGGTAGAGGCACTTGTGTCCGGCGCAACCCTATCGGGAGCATTCGCCCGGCCCTGCGCCTGCCTGTGCGTCTGTGCGATATGCTCCCTTCGGTTTTGCGTATATGCGCAAAGCCACACCGCGCTTAGATTGGTCCCGACCCGAAACCGAAACCCGAACGGAGATGGAGATGAGCGCGATCGAACTGGGGCTCGACACGTTCGGCGATGTGACGCTGGATGCCGAGGGCAAACCGAAGCCGCAGGATCAGGTCCTGCGCGATGTGGTCGAGCAGGGCGTGGTCGCCGATCAGGCCGGGGTGCATTACCTCGGCCTTGGCGAGCACCATCGCGACGATTTCGCCATCTCTTCGCCCGAGGTGGTGCTGGGGGCCATCGCCGGTAAAACCGAAAAGCTGCGGCTGGGAACGGCGGTGACCGTCCTGTCCTCGGACGATCCGGTGCGGGTATTCCAGCGATTTTCGACCCTGAACGCTGTGTCGAACGGCCGGGCCGAGGTAATCTTGGGGCGGGGCTCCTTTACCGAAAGCTATCCGCTGTTCGGATATGACATGTCGAATTATGATCAGCTTTTCGAGGAAAAGCTCGATCTCTTCGCCCATCTTCTGCGCGACAAAGAGGTGACATGGAGCGGCGAGACCCGCGCCTCGCTGCGCCGTCAGCGTGTTTATCCTCCGCTGGCATCCGGGGGCCTGATCACCTGGGTCGGCGTCGGTGGCAGCCCGGAATCGGTAATCCGTGTGGTGCGGCAAGACCTGCGGCTGATGCTGGCGATCATCGGCGGCGATCCGCGCCGGTTTGTTCCCTATATCGATCTCTATCACCGCGCGGTCGAGCAGGCGGGGAACGTGGCGCGGCCGATCGGCGTGCATTCCCCCGGCCATGTCGGCGAGACCGACGAAAAGGCTGTCGAGGAATTCTGGCCGCATTACAGGGCTTTGCACGACCGCCTTGCGCGCGAACGCGGCTGGCGCCCGATGGTGAAAGAGGCCTTCCTGGCCGAGGTGCGCGACGGCTCGCTCTATGTCGGCTCACCCGAGACGGTGGCGCGTAAGATCGCCGACGCGGCCCGTGCGTTGCGGCTGCAACGGTTCGACCTGAAATATGCCTCGGGCACGATGCCGCACGGGTTGTTGGTCGACAGCATTGCGCTTTACGGCGAAAAAGTCATCCCGCGTGTGCGCGAATTGCTCGCGGAACAGCCGGTGGCCTGAGGCTGCGGCCAGGCATCGCAGAAACCGCCGCGACGCCTGGTCAGAGTTTTCTCGTCCGATGTGCGGCCGGTCAGTTGACCAGCAGTTCCGCGTGCAGGGCGCCCGCGGCATTGATGCTTTTCAGAATGTCGATCATGTCGTTCGGCGCAACCCCGAGCGCGTTCAGTCCCGCGACCACCTCGGACAGGTTGGTCCCCGCCTCGACCATGGCAAGGCCGGTGCCGGGCTCTTCGGTCAGTTCGGCATTGGTGCGGGGCACCACGACGGTTTCTCCGTCGCTGAAGGGGTTGGGCTGCACCACCATCGGGCTTTCCTCGACGCGCAGGGTCAGCCCACCCTGCGCCACGGCGACCCGGCTGATCCGCACATTCGCCCCCATGACGATGGTGCCCGACCGCTGATCGACGACAACCCGGGCGCGTGAATCGGGCTGGATCTCCAGCCGCTCGATCCGGCCTATGGCATGGGCGGCCGAGCGTTGGCCGGTGGCGTCGAGGCTCAGTTGCACCGTTCCCGAGTCGAGCATCATGGCCGAACCGCGACCAAGTTCGCGATTGATTGCGGTTTCGATCCGCCCGGCGGTGGTGAAGTCCGGCACACGCAGCGCAAGGCGCAGGCTGCGCACCTGCGTCAGATCGAATTCCACCTCGCGTTCGACTCGCGCGCCGGAGGGGATGGTGCCGGCGGTCGGCACGCCATGGACCACCCGGGCGGCCTCGCCGGTGGCCGAGGCGCCGCCGGCGATGATCGTGCCCTGGGCCACGGCATAGATCTGCCCGTCGGCGCCGTTCAGCGGAGTCATCACCAGGGTGCCGCCCAGCAGACTACCGGCGTCGCCAATGGCGGAAACCGTTACGTCGATCCGCCCGCCCGCGCGAGCGAAGGGCGGCAGAGCCGCCGTCACGCAGACCGCCGCGACATTCTTTGGCCGGTAGGCCTCGCCCGCGACATTGACGCCCAACCTTTCCAGCAGGCTCGACATGATCTCTTCGGTGAAGGGGGCGTTGCGGATCCCGTC
>JAATGA010000519.1 GCA_015654855.1 Rhodobacterales bacterium | reverse complement strand
GCGCGATCTCGTCCATGATCTGCGACGGGTGGGTGTAACCCCAGTCAGCCCCGAGCGCGCGGGCGAGCATCTGCGTCACTTCCCAGTCGGCATAGCCCTGTTTCGGCGCCATTACTTTGCGGACGCGGTTGATCCGGTGTTCGGCATTGGTGAAGGTCCCGTCCTTTTCAAGGAAGGACGATCCCGGCAGGAAGACATGGGCGTAATTCGCCGTCTCGTTCAGGAACAGGTCGTGGACGATGACGCATTCCATCGCGGCGAGGCCCGCCGAGACATGTTTCGTATCGGGGTCGGATTGCAGAATATCCTCGCCCTGGCAATAAAGCCCCTTGAACGTGCCCTCAACCGCGGCATCCAGCATGTTCGGAATGCGCAGGCCAGGCTCCGGGTCGATGGTCACGCCCCAGGCGGCCTCGAACACCGCGCGGGCCTCGGGCAGTTTGACATGGCGATATCCCGGCAGTTCATGCGGGAAAGACCCCATGTCGCAGGAGCCCTGGACGTTGTTCTGCCCGCGCAGCGGGTTCACCCCCACGCCCGAACGACCGATATTGCCGGTCAGCATCGCGAGGTTGGCGATGGCGATGACGGTGGTCGATCCCTGGCTGTGCTCGGTCACGCCGAGGCCGTAGTAGATCGCCGCATTGCCGCCCGTGGCGTAGAGCCGCGCCGCCGCGCGCAGTTCCGCCGCCGGAACGCCGGTCAGGACCTGAACCGCCTCGGGGCTGTGGCGCGGGTCGGCGATGAATTCGGCGTAGTCGGCAAATTCATCGGCATCGCAGCGGGCGTCGATGAAGGCCTGGTCGTAAAGCCCTTCGGTCACGATCACATGCGCCATGGCGGAAACCACGGCGACATTGGTGCCCGGCGTCAGGGCCAGGTGATGCGCGGCCTTGTAATGCGCGCCTTCGACCATTTCCGTCCGGCGCGGGTCGACGACGATCAGCTTCGCCCCCTGGCGCAGGCGCTTCTTCAGGCGGCTGGCAAAGACCGGGTGGCCCGAGGTCGGGTTGGCGCCAATCACCAGCACTACGTCTGCCGCCTCGACCGAGTCGAAGTCCTGCGTGCCCGCGCTGGTGCCGAAGGTCTGGCCCAGGCCATAGCCGGTGGGCGAATGGCAGACCCGCGCGCAGGTGTCGGTGTTGTTGTTCAGGAAAACCGCGCGGGTCAGCTTCTGGACCAGATACGCCTCTTCATTGGTGCAGCGGGACGAGGTGATAACGCCGACCGACTGTCGGCCATGGCGGGCCTGGATCGCCTTCATCCGGCTGGCTGCGAAGGTCAGGGCCACGTCCCAGGACACCTCTTGCCAGGGGTCGTTGATCGTGTCGCGGATCATCGGTTTCAGGACGCGGTCGGGGTGCGCGGTATAGCCGTAGGCGAAGCGGCCTTTGACGCAGGAATGGCCCCGGTTGGCCTTGCCATCCTTCCAGGGGGTCATCCGCACCAGTTCGTCCCCGCGCATTTCGGCCTTAAACTGGCAGCCGACGCCGCAATAGGCGCAGGTGGTGATGATCGCGCGCTCGGGCGTGCCGATGTCGATCACCGATTTCTCGATGAGCGTTGCGGTCGGACAGGCCTGGACGCAGGCCCCGCAGGACACGCAGTCCGACGACAGGAAGCTGTCGCCGCCGACGCCCGCATGGATCCGGCTGTCCCAGCCGCGCCCCTCGATCGTCAGGGCGAAGGTGCCCTGAACCTCTTCGCAAGCCCTGACGCAGCGGTTGCAGACGATACATTTCGCCGGATCGTAGGTGAAATAGGGGTTCGTTTCGTCCTTGGCCCGCCATTGCGGGTTGGCCTCGCCCGAAATGTTTCGCGCGCGAAAATGTGTTGCGGTTTCGTTAGCTTGCGCTGGCGCTTCATACCGCACCTCGCGCAGGCCCACTGCGCCCGCCATATCCTGCAACTCGCAATCGCCATTGGCCGCGCAGGTCAGGCAGTCGAGCGGGTGGTCCGAGATATACAGCTCCATCACTCCGCGCCGGAGTTGTTTCAGCTTTCCGGTCTGGGTGTGGACCTTGATGCCGGGGGCTACCGGGGTGGTGCAACTGGCGGGCGTGCCGTTGCGCCCCTCGATCTCCACCAGGCACAGCCGGCACGAGCCGAAGGCGTCGAGGCTGTCGGTCGCGCAAAGCTTCGGCACCGAAATGCCGATTTCGGCTGCGGCGCGCATGATCGAGGTGCCTTCGGGCACCGTCACGTCGAAGCCGTCGATGTTCAGCGTGACCATCTGTTTCGACTTCGCCGCCGGCGTGCCGAAATCGCGCCCGTCGTTCATGGCGGGGATGATGAAATCCTTCATTCCGCTGCCTCCCTTTGGGTCGCGGTGAAATCGTCCGGGAAATGCCGCAGCGCCGACAGGACCGGATAGGGGGTGAACCCGCCGAGTGCGCAGAGCGAGCCGGATTTCATCACCTCGCACAACTCGGTCAGCAGCGGGATCGCAGCAGCATCGCCGTGCCCGATGCGGTCGATGGTCTCCATCCCCCGCACCGCGCCGATCCGGCAGGGGGTACATTTGCCGCAGCTTTCGGTCGCGCAGAACTCCATCGCGAAGCGCGCCATGTGCAGCATGTCGGCGCTGTCGTCGACGACGACGATGCCGGCGTGCCCGATCAGCCCGCCCTGGCCCGCGTATTCCTCATAGCCGAAGGGGGTGCCGAACAGCGCGCGGGGGAACCAGGCCCCCAGGGGTCCGCCGACCTGCACCGCCTTGACCGGACGGCCCGAGGCCGTGCCCCCGGCGAGATCGTCGACGATCTCGCCGAGCGTCATGCCGAAGGCCGTCTCGAACAAGCCGCCGCGCGCGACATTGCCAGCGATCTGCAAGGGAATCGTGCCATGCGACCGGCCGATGCCGAAGTCTTTGTAGAAACCCGCGCCCCGGGCCAGGATCACCGGCACCGTCGCCAGCGAGATCACGTTGTTCACCACCGTCGGGCGGCCCATGAAGCCCTGAAGCGCCGGCAGCGGCGGCTTGGCGCGCACCGTGCCGCGCTTGCCCTCCAGGCTGTTCAGCAGCGCGGTTTCCTCGCCGCAGACATAGGCCCCCGCACCGATGCGCAGTTCGATGTCGAAAGCATGGGCCGACCCAAGGACCGAGGCGCCAAGGATTCCCGCCCCGCGCGCCAGGCGCAAAGCCTGGTCCATCACCCGGTTGGCATCGGGATATTCGGACCGCGAATAGATGTAGCCCCGCGTCGCGCCTGCGGCGAGACCGGCGATCGCCATCCCCTCGATCAGGCAGAACGGATCGCCCTCGAAAATCATCCGATCGGCGAAGTTGCCCGAGTCGCCCTCATCGGCATTGCAGACGATGTATTTCTGATCCGCCGGCGCGTCGTGGACGGTCTTCCACTTGATACCGGTCGGGAATCCCGCGCCGCCCCGACCGCGCAGGCCGGATGCCGTGACCTCGGCCACGATGCCCGCGCCATCCATCGTCAGCGCCCGGCGCAGACCTTCCAATCCGCCATGCGCCTGGTATTCCGCGACCGACAGCGGGTCGATCACGCCGACGCGGGCGAAGGTCAGCCGCGTCTGCCGCTTCATCCAGGGCAGATCCTCGACGAGGCCCAGCCGTTTCGGATGGCTGTCCGGCGCGTCGAAGATCGCAGGGATGTCGGCAGGCACGCAGGGGCCGAAACCGATGCGGCCTTCAGGCGTTTCGACCTCGACCAGCGGTTCCAGCCAGATCATTCCCCGGCTGCCATTGCGGGTCAGCCGCAGGTCGATGCTCCGCGCCGCAGCCTCGCGCGCGACCGCCCGCGCCACCGCATCCGCGCCAAGCGCCTTTGCCGCCGCATCCAGGGGGACCCAGACCCTCATGTCCCGACCTCGGCCGCGATGGCCTCGATCCCGGCGGGGTCGAGGCGTCCGATCCCCCGCCCGTCCACCATAGCCGCCGGTGCGCAGGCGCACAGACCGAGGCAGAAGACCGGCTCCAGCGTCACGCGCCCGTCGGCGGAGGTCTCGTGCCAGTCGAGGCCGAACCGCGCCCGTGCCTGGTCGTGCAGGCGGTCGGCCCCCATGGCCTGGCAAGCCTCGGCCCGGCAAAGCTTCACCACATGCCGCCCGGCGGGGGCGCTGCGGAAATCGTGGTAGAAGGTCAGAACGCCATAGACTTCGGCGCGGGAAATGGTCAGTGCGGCGGCGATCTGCGGCAGCGATTCTTCGGGGATATGGCCGAACTCCTCCTGAATTGCGTGCAGGATCGGCAGCAGCGGACCCTCGGCGTCCTTATGGGCGGCCAGAATGGCGTCGATCCGCGCGGTTTGCGCGGCCTGCGTCTCGCTCACCAGCACGATGGCTTCCTCCCGGTTGGCTGACCAGAGAGGATAAGGGCATTGATCGGCCGATCAATAGCGATAACTCGTCGTATGATAGGTTTTGCAAATCACACATGCCGCAGCCCCTCGAACAGCGCGGCGATCAGCGGGGTCGGCGGGTCGCGGCGCGCCGCGATCAGGCCGACGGTGTGGCGGGCCGAGGGGTCGGCGACAGGTATTGCCCGCAGCGCGCCGCCCGCCGCGAACAGCGCCGCGATCTTGCCGGGCAGGATGCTGGCCCATTGCCCCGTCATCACATGGGTGACGAGCACGATGATCGAATTCGACTCGATCCGGGGCGGCGGAGTGCCCT
>JAATGA010000264.1 GCA_015654855.1 Rhodobacterales bacterium | reverse complement strand
GGCCTGCCGATCGAGTGGAAAATCGAAGAGCAATACCGCGCCAAAGGCCTGAACAAGGACGATGTGGACATCGTGGCCTTTCGCCAGGAATGCCGCCGCTTTGCCGAACACTGGGTCGGCGTCCAGCGCGAGGAGTTCAAGCGGCTCGGCGTGACGGGGAATTGGGAAAATCCCTATCTGACCATGGACTTCCACGCCGAAGCTGTGATCGCGGATGAGTTCATGAAGTTCCTGATGAACGGGACTTTGTATCAGGGATCGAAACCCGTGATGTGGTCGCCGGTCGAAAAGACCGCCCTCGCGGAAGCCGAGGTCGAGTATCACGACCATACCAGCCATACGATCTGGGTGCGGTTCCCGGTTCATGGCCGCGATGTCGCCGTGGTGATCTGGACCACCACCCCCTGGACCATCCCGCAGAACCGCGCGGTCGCCTTCAATCCGGGGATCGGCTACGGCCTCTATACCGTTGATACCGTTGCCGAAGGCGCGACAGCCCGCCCCGGCGAAAAGCTGATCCTCGCCGACAGCCTGGCCGAGGCGACGTTCAAAGCCGGCAAGGTCGAAGGCTTCACCCGCCTGTCGGATGTGTCGTCGGAGGATCTGGGCGGCTTCGTCATGTCCCACCCCTATCGCGGGATCGAGGGCGGCCAGGGCGAATGGGACTTCGACGTTCCCATGCTGCCCGGCGATCACGTCACCGACGACGCGGGCACCGGCTTCGTGCATACCGCGCCCAGCCATGGCGATGACGACTATCAGCTTGGGCTGAAGTTCCACCTGCCGATGACCTATAACGTCGAGCCGGACGGGTCTTACCGAAAGGATCTGCCGGTTTTCGGCGGCGAGTTCATCATCCAGCCCGATGGCAAGGACGGCCCGGCCAACGTCTCGAACATCAAGGCGTTGCACGCGGCAGGTGCGCTGTTCGCCAAGGGCAGGATCAAGCACTCCTACCCGCACTCCTGGCGGTCGAAGGCGCCGCTGATCTTCCGCAACACGCCGCAATGGTTCGCGGGCATCGACCGCACCCTCGACGACGGCATGGGCGAATACGGCGACACGATCCGCAAACGCGCGCTCGCCTCGATCGAGCGGCTGGTGGAGTTCACCCCCGTTTCGGGCAAGAACCGCCTGCACGCGATGATGGAGGCGCGGCCCGACTGGGTGCTGTCGCGCCAGCGCGCCTGGGGCGTGCCGCTGACCTGCTTCGTCAAGCGCGGCGCGAAGCCGACCGACGAGGGCTTCCTGCTGAAGGACGCGGAAGTCAACGCCCGCATCAAGGCCGCTTTCGAGGCCGAGGGCGCGGATGTCTGGTATGTGCCGGGCTTCAAGGAAAAGATCCTCGCCGGTCTGCACGACCCCGAGGCCTATGACCAGATATTCGACGTGCTGGACGTGTGGTTCGACTCCGGCTCGACCCATGCCTTCGTGCTGCGCGACCGGCCCGACGGCACGCCCGACGGCATCGCCGATGTCTATATGGAAGGCACCGACCAGCACCGCGGCTGGTTCCATTCCTCGATGCTGCAAGCCTGCGGCACCAAGGGGCGCGCCCCCTATCGCGCCGTGGTGACCCATGGTTTCACGCTGGACGAAAAGGGCATGAAGATGTCCAAATCGCTCGGCAATACCGTGGTGCCGCAAGCGATCATCAAGGAATACGGGGCGGACATCCTGCGCCTGTGGGTGGCGCAGGCGGATTACACCGCCGATCAGCGCATCGGGAAGGAAATCTTGAAAGGGACCGCCGACAGCTACCGGCGGCTGCGCAACACCCTGCGCTTCCTGCTGGGCGCGCTGAAGGGGTGGGACGAGGCCGAACGGCTCGACGCCGCCGAGATGCCGGAACTGGAACAATGGGTGCTGCACCGGATCGCCGAACTCGATGGCGAATTGCGGCGCGGGTATAGGGCCTACGACTTCCAGGGGGTGTTCCAGAAGCTTTTCACCTTTTGCACGGTGGAGCTTTCGGCGCTGTATTTCGACATCCGCAAGGATGCGCTTTACTGCGACGCACCCGTTTCCCCCCGCCGCCGCGCCGCGCGCACCGTGCTGGACGAGTTGTTCCACCGGCTGACCACCTGGCTTGCGCCGATCCTGGTCTTCACGACCGAGGATGTCTGGCTGTCGCGCTTTCCCGGCGAGGGGTCTTCGGTCCACCTTCAGGACATGCCCGACACGCCCGAGGGCTGGCTGAACGAGGGGCTGGCGGCGAAATGGGCCACGATCCGCGCGGTGCGCCGCGTGGTGACCGGCGCGCTGGAGGTGCAGCGGACCAACAAGATCATCGGGGCGAGCCTTGAGGCGGCCCCCGTGGTCTATGTCGATGCCGCGACGAAGGCGCTGCTCGATACGGTGGATCTGGCGGATCTGTGCATCACCTCGGACATCCGGGTGACGACCGATCTGCCGCCGTCCGATGCCTTCGCGCTGGCCGATGTGGCGGGCGTGGCGGTGGTGTTCGAACCGGCGCCGGGCGCCAAATGCGAACGCTGCTGGCGGGTGCTGCCGGATGTGGGGACGCACAAACACTCCGGCACCTGCGCGCGCTGCGACGAGGTTCTGGGCTGAGCGTCGGTCGAGGAGAGGGTTCAGTCGCAGAAGATGCCAGGAGCGAGGATTTCGAACCCCTTGATCTCGAACTCGTAAAGCCCCGAGCGATCGGCCTTTTCTGCCCGGGCGATCAGCTTGCCCTCGTTGTCGCGAAAGACTGCGTGAGTGGAATGGATCGCGCGATAGCAATGCGTGCCATCGGGATAGATGTATTTCAGCATCTCAGTGGCTCCTGTCCTGCCCATCTCCGAGGGGGCTTCGGAAAAATGGCGGGGGATGAAAAGAAGGGCGGGGAACTCCCCGCCCTTTCAGTTTGCAGGCCTGCCCCTCAGCAGGGCAGGGCACGCGCCGCCACGAGCGGCGCAATTGCGGCGTTGTCATGCGGCAGGAGGCCGGCCATTCGCGCCTCGCCCCCCGCGCGGGTCAGGCCGATGTCTTCGAGCAGGTTGTCGTCGTGGCGCGACAACAGGAAACGCAGGCTGTTGCGAGCGTGGTGACGGGCGACGAGCCGGGCGATGATCGAAGCGAACATGAGCTTACTCCTTTGACTTGCGCCCTGTATGCGGCTGCATCCGATATTTGACAAACGAATAGCATTCATGGCTACCATTGCGAAAATTCATGGGTCATGCCGATGCAGCCACCTCTCGATTCCGACCTGATGCGCAGCTTTCTGGCGGTGGCCGACACCGGATCGGTGACCGCCGCCGCCGGACGGCTGGGGCGGACGCAATCGGCCGTCAGCCTTCAGGTCAAGCGGCTGGAGGACAGCCTCGGCCAGCCGCTTTTCGCCCGCCAGGCGCGGGGGGTCGAACTGACGCCGCGGGGGGCGCAGCTTTTGCCCTATGCCCGCCGGATCGTGGCGCTGCTGGAAGAGGCGGCGCTGGCGGTGCGGGAAAAGCCGCTGACCGGCCCGGTCCGCGTCGGCATCCCGGACGAATATTCCGCCACCGTCCTGCACCGCGCGCTCGCCGCCTTCGACGAGCGGCACGAGGGGGTCGAGGTCACGATCCGCTGCGACCATTCCGAGGGGCAGATGCGGGCGCTCGGCGAGGACGATCTGGATCTCGCGGTGATCTACGACTGGTCCTATGTCGAGGAGGGCGAGGTTCTGTGCATCGACCCGACGGTCTGGGTCACGTCGACCGCGCATGTGCAGCACTTGCGCAACCCGGTGCCGGTGGGGGTCTATTTCCGGTCGGACTGGTGCCGCGACTTCGCCGAGGAATCGCTGAACCGGATGGGGATCGGCTGGCGCGCGGCATGGTCCTGCGACATGGCGGGGGGCCTGCGCGCGGCGGTGATCAACGGCATCGCCATCGCGCCGCTGTCGCGCAGCACGATTCCCCCCGGCTGCCGCGAGTTGACGCCCGCCGACGGCTATCCGATCGTCGATTCCGCCCGCGTGGTGCTGCGCCGCAATCCGCGCGGCACCTCCGAGGCGATCGAGGGTATGGCGCAGATGCTGCGCGATGCCTTTCGCCCGCTGGCGGAGACAGCGCCATGACCGGGGCGATGATCGGCGCGGTGCGGCGCGCGGCCCTGACCACGCCCCTGGGCCGGCTGGTGCTGACCGAGGCGGGGGAGAAGATCGCCTCGGTCGAATGGGGCGGTCTGATCGAGGGCGAGGGCTCACCCCTGCTGGAGGCGGCCGCGACGCAGATCGAGGCGTATTTCGCCGGAAATCTGACGCGGTTCGATCTGCCCCTCGACCTCGGCCCGCCGGCGCGGTCGCGGTTCCTGACGGCGCTGCTGGCGATTCCCTGGGGCGAGACGCGGACCTATGGCGAGTTGGCCCGCGACCTGGGGATGTCGGCGCAAGCCGTGGGCCAGGCCTGCGGCGCCAATCCCCTGCCGGTGATCGTGCCCTGTCACCGGGTGCTGGGGGCCAGCGGCCTTGGCGGCTATTCCGGCGCGGGCGGGGTGGAGACCAAGGTCGCGCTCCTGCGGCTGGAGGGGGCGGCGGGCCTGTTGATCTAAACCCGCTCCTCCGCCGCCGAGCCGTGGTCATGGACGCAAAGCTGATGGTTGCCCAGCACCTCGATCACCCGGCAATCGGCGATGGTGTGGCATTGCGCGCTGTGATGCAGCATCCGTTCCAACTCGCCCTGAAGCGCGGTCAGCCGCGCGATCCGCGCCCGCACCGCGGTCAGTTGCCGTTCCGCGATGCCGTCTGCGGCGGCGCAGGGTTGATCGGGGTCGTCCGACAGGCTGAGCAGTTCGCGGATCGCCTCCAGCGGGAAACCCAGATCGCGGGCATGGCGGACGAACCGCAGCCGGTCCAGCGTCGCCTGGCCGTAAAGCCGCTGATTGCCGGAACTGCGTTCCGCCTCGGGCAGCAGGCCGATCTGTTCGTAATAGCGGATGGTCGGAACCTTGACGCCCGACGCCTCGCTCAACCGTCCGATGGTCAGCATGGGATGCCCTTTCCTATAGTCTCTGTAGATATAGCCCGCTGCATCCGGGGCGCAAGCCCCGCCCTGGCCTTGCCTCCCCCGCCGGGGACGCTATGGTCGCGCCCCCTGAGGGAGAGTTTGATGACCGACACCGCCGCCCGAATCCCGCCGTCCATCCCCGCGATCATCGCACGCGAAATCTCAGCGACCCCGCAGCAGGCCGTGGCCGCCATCGCACTGCTGGACGGCGGCGCGACGGTGCCCTTCGTCGCCCGCTATCGCAAAGAGGCGACGGGCGGTCTGGACGACACCCAGTTGCGCAACCTGGCCGAGCGGCTGACCTATCTGCGCGAGCTTGAGGCGCGGCGGGCCGCGATCCTCGACTCGATCCGGGGGCAGGGCAAGCTGACGGGCGATCTGGAAAAGGCGCTTGCGGGGGCGGATACCAAGGCGGCACTGGAAGACATCTATCTGCCCTACAAGCCGAAACGCCGCACCCGCGCGATGATCGCGCGGGAAAACGGCCTCGGACCGCTGGCCGATGCGATTCTCGCCGACCGCGCCGCCGATCCGGTGAAACTCGCGGGGGCCTACATTTCCGAGGCGGTGCCGGACACGAAATCCGCGCTGGAAGGCGCGCGCGACATCGTGGCGGAGTCCTTGTCCGAAAACGCCGATCTGCTGGGCCGCCTGCGTCAGCACATGAAGGCCAATGGCCGGCTTTCCGCGTCGGTGGTGGATGGCAAACAGACCGAGGGCGCGAAATTCTCGGACTATTTCGCCCATTCCGAGGCATTCGCCACCGCCCCCTCGCACCGGGTTCTGGCGATGCTGCGCGGCCGCAACGAGGGGTTCCTGTCGCTCGACCTCGACATCGACGCCGATGCGCCCCGGGGCCAAAGCCCGGCGGAACGGATGGCGGCGGCGACCTTGCAGACGACGGGGCAGGGCGCGGGCGACCAATGGCTGCGCGAGGCCGCCGCCTGGGCCTGGAGAGTGAAGCTGAAAACCTCTCTGACGCTCGACCTGATGGCCGAGTTGCGCGAGGGCGCCGAGGCCGAGGCGATCCGGGTTTTCGCGCGCAACCTCAAGGATCTGCTGCTGGCCGCCCCCGCCGGGGGCAAGGCGACGATGGGCGTGGACCCCGGCATCCGCACGGGCTGCAAGGTCGCGGTGGTGGATGAGACGGGCAAGGTCCTCGCGACCTCGACCGTCTATCCTTTCCCGCCGAAATCCGATCTGCGCGGCGCGCAGGCGGAACTGGCGATGCTGATCCGCAAGCACGGCGTCCGCCTGATCGCCATCGGCAACGGCACCGCCAGCCGCGAGACGGAAAAGCTGGTGACCGACATGCTGGCCGTCCTGCCGGGCGAGAAACCGACCAAGGTCATCGTGTCCGAGGCCGGCGCCTCGGTCTATTCCGCCAGCGAGCTTGCAGCGCGGGAATTCCCCGATCTGGATGTCAGCTTGCGCGGGGCCGTCTCCATCGCCCGCCGCTTGCAGGACCCGCTTGCGGAACTGGTGAAGATCGAGCCGAAGAGCATCGGCGTCGGCCAGTATCAGCACGATGTCGACCAGCACCGGCTGGCGCGGCAGCTCGACGCGGTGGTCGAGGATGCGGTGAACGCGGTCGGGGTGGATCTGAACACCGCCTCGGCCCCGCTGTTGTCACGCGTCTCGGGCGTCGGCCCGGGTCTCGCCGAGGCCATCGTGGCGCATCGTGACGCGAACGGCCCCTTCGCCACCCGCCGGGACCTGCTCAGGGTCGCGCGGCTGGGACCGAAGGCCTTCGAGCAGGCGGCGGGCTTTCTGCGCATCGCGGGTGGGAAAGAGCCGCTCGACGCCTCCTCCGTCCACCCCGAGGCCTATGAGGTCGCCCGCAAGATCACCGCCGCCTGCGGCCGCGACATCCGGGCGCTGATGGGCGACAGCGCCGCGCTGAAATCGCTGGACCCCCGCCGGTTCATCGACGACCGCTTCGGCCTGCCGACGGTGAAGGACATCCTCGCGGAACTGGAAAAACCCGGCCGCGACCCGCGCCCCGAATTCCGCACCGCGACCTTTGCGGAAGGCGTGAACGAGATCAAAGACCTCCGCCCCGGAATGCTGCTGGAGGGCACGGTCACCAACGTCGCGGCCTTCGGCGCCTTCGTCGACATCGGCGTCCACCAGGACGGGCTCGTCCATGTCAGCCAGCTCGCCGACCGCTTCGTCAAGGATCCGCATGAGGTGGTCAGGGCCGGCGACGTGGTGCAGGTCCGCGTGGTCGAGGTCGATGCGCCGCGCAAACGTATCGGCCTGACCATGCGCAAGGACAGCGCCGGTGCCCGCGACCAGGCGGCAGAGGCCCGCATCGCCCCGAAAGACCGCACGCCCAAACCGGCGCAGATGCAGTCCGCCCCGCAATCGCAGGGCGCAAACGCCTTCGCCGATGCGCTGAAAGGCAAATTCGGGCGCTGACCCCTTTCCTCCTCCTGGTTCCATCCTCTCTGAGCAAATATCCCGGGGGTGCGGGGGCTGGCCCCCGCTTCTGCCGGATATGCAAGGAAAAGGGCCGCAGGATCACTCCCGCGGCCCGGTCACTCGTCACACAACCCGGTCACTCGTTATCACGAACCTCTTTGTCGCGGCCCCGGGGCGGTCAGTCCGCGCGGGTCAGACCGGCCGCATTGACCAGCCCCGCCAGCGCGCCGCCGACCAGGGGCGCCAGGATGAACACCCAAAGCTGCGAGATCGCCGCGCCGCCGACGAACAGCGCCGGCCCGATGGACCGCGCCGGGTTGACCGACACGCCGGTGATGCGGATGCCGACCAGGTGGATGCCGGCCAGCGTCAGACCGATGGCCAGACCGGCGAAGCCGGCCGCGCCGCCCTTGCCGGTCACGCCCAGGATCACCGTCACGAAGATGAAGGTGAACACGACCTCGAAGATCAGCGCGGCCGTCAGCGAATAGCCGCCGCCATAGCCCGCGCCATAGCCGTTCTGGCCAAGACCGCTGGTCGCGACCGAATAATCCGCCTTGCCGGTGGCCAGTGCGTAGAGAATGCCCGCGCCGACGATCGCGCCCAGAACCTGGGCCACGACATAGCCCGCGAACTCCTTCGCCTCCATCCGGCCGGCGGTCAGCACCCCCAGCGAGACCGCCGGATTCAGATGCGCGCCCGAGATCGCGCCAAGGCCATAGGCCGCCGCGACGATGGAAATCCCGAAGGCCAACGAAATGCCGGTCAGCCCGGCGCTCGGCATACCTTCGGGCGCGGCGGCGCCGGCGATCACGGCCGTTCCGACCCCGAACAGCACCAGAATGGCGGTGCCAAGAAATTCCGCTATCAGTTTCTTACTCATCTCGTCCCCCTGCGGGTCGCTTTTGCGCCCGCGAATTGATGATACGCCGCCGGCTACCCCTGACGCGAAGCTTGGGTCGTTGCCATACCGGCCTGTCTGTCTTATGTCTTTGCTCAGCCAAGCGTCAGGGGGAAAATCCGTTGCGCGACCTCAAGCTGCCAGACCAGCGCCATCCCGAGAAGGCGCACCGTCCCGACAATGCCCAGCCGAAAAAGCCCGACTGGATCCGCGTCAAGGCGCCGACCTCGGCCGGCTACAAGGCCACGCGCGACATCATCAAGGAAAACCGCCTGGTGACGGTCTGCGAAGAGGCGGGCTGTCCCAACGTCGGCGAATGCTGGAGCCAGGGCCACGCCACCATGATGATCATGGGCGAGATCTGCACGCGGGGATGCACCTTCTGCAACGTGGCGACGGGCCGTCCGCAAAACCTCGACGCGTTCGAGCCCGGCCGGGTTGCCCATGCCGTGCAGAAGCTGGGGCTGAACCATGTCGTGGTCACCTCGGTCGACCGCGACGATCTGGAGGATGGCGGGGCCGAGCATTTCGCCCAGACGATCCGCGCGATCCGCCACCGCTCGCCCGCGACGACGATCGAGATCCTGACGCCCGATTTCCTGAAATGCCCGGCCAGTGCGCTGGAAAAGGTGGTCGAGGCGCGGCCGGACGTGTTCAACCACAACCTCGAAACCGTGCCCGGCCTCTATCACGAGGTCCGGCCCGGGGCGCGCTATTTCCACTCGCTGCGCCTGTTGCAGCGGGTCAAGGAACTCGACCCGGCGATGTTCACCAAATCGGGCATCATGGTGGGCCTGGGCGAGGAACGCCAGGCCGTGGCCCAGGTGATGGACGACATGCGCTCGGCCGATGTGGATTTCCTGACTGTCGGGCAATATCTGCAACCGACGCCGAAACACCACGCCGTGGCGAAGTTCGTGACGCCCGAGGAATTCGCGGCGTATGAGAAAGCCGCCTGGAACAAGGGCTTCCTGATGGTCTCGGCCACGCCGCTGACCCGGTCCTCCTATCACGCGGGCGAGGATTTCGCGCAGCTTCGCGCCGCGCGGCTGGCAAAGCTCGGCCGCGCCTGAAGCGGGGCGGGAGCGGGGGCAGGGCAAAGGGGGCGCCCGGCGAGATGCGCCGGCTGAAGGCGCGTGTGGACGAGAATGCGCGGCTCAAGAAGATCGTGGCGGACCTGACCTTCGACCGGGAAATGTTGCAGGACGTGATCCGCCGAAAGCTCCGCGGCCTGCCTGGAAGCGTAATCTTGTCGACGGGATGCTGGTGGCTTGGAGTGTATCGCGATCCGAAGAGCGTGCGAAGCTCTGCGGATCGCGATGGACGGCAAGGGGCGGGTCTTCATCGAGCGCCTGTGGCGCTCCCTGAAGTAGGAATGGGTATACTCGCACCCTTGGGGAACCGGCCCGCTCAGCTACAGCCCGAGGTGCCGCCGCAGGTGTTGCACTTCATGCAGGTGCCGTTGCGCACCAGGGTGTAGTTGCCGCATTCGCCGCAAGCCTCGCCCTCGTAACCCTGGAGTTTCGCCTTCGACCGGGCGTCCATCGCCGTCCCCATCGCGGTCACGGTCGCCGTGGCCATGGTGAACCCCGCCGCCGCCTCGCTGAAACCCGCCGCGATCCCGCCTTGCAGCACCATCAGCTCTTTCGGCAGGCGTTTGCGCAGATAACCGGTGGAACTGACCTGGCGCAGCACTTCCAGCGAGCGACTCGCCGCCGCGTCGGAGGGTTCGGCGACGCTCCTCTGCCCCTCTCGGTGGCCGCCGCCCAGGTCGTCGAAACTCGCCCCCTTGGGCTGCACATGCGCAAGGTCGGTGCGGTCCAGGTAAGAGATCGCCAGTTCCCGGAAGATGTAATCGAGGATCGAGGTCGCGTTCTTGATGGAATCGTTGCCCTGGACCATCCCAGCCGGCTCGAACTTGGTGAAGGTGAAGGCGTCGACGAATTCCTCCAGCGGCACGCCGTATTGCAGGCCCACGGACACGGCGATGGCGAAGTTGTTCATCATCGCGCGAAAGCCCGCGCCTTCCTTGTGCATGTCGATGAAGATCTCGCCGAGCCGTCCGTCGCCATACTCCCCGGTGCGGAGGTAGACCTTGTGGCCGCCGACGATCGCCTTCTGCGTATAGCCCTTGCGGCGTTCGGGCAGCTTCTCGCGGTTGGTGCGGATGATTTCCCGCACGATCACCTTTTCGACGATCTTTTCCGCGATCACCTGGGCCTTTTCGCTCGGCGTGCCGGTTGCCAGGACTTCTTCCGCCGCCTCGTCGTCCTCGACCAGCGCCGAGGCCAGAGGCTGCGACAGTTTGGACCCGTCGCGATACAGCGCATTGGCCTTGATCCCCAGACTCCAGGACAGGTCATAGGCCGCCAGCACCTCGGCGATGGTCGCGCTGTTGGGCATGTTGATCGTCTTGGAAATCGCGCCCGAGATGAAGCTTTGCGCAGCAGCCATCATGCGGATGTGGCTGTCGACCGACAGATAGCGCGTGCCCTTCTTGCCGCAGGGATTGGCGCAGTCGAAGATCGCCAGATGCGCAGGATCCAGATGCGGCGCGCCTTCCAGGGTCATCGTGCCGCAAACATGGTCGTTCGCCGCCTCGACCTGGGCTTTGGTGAAACCGAGGTGGCGCAGCAGGTCGAAGGTCGGATCGGCCAGCCGCTCTGCCGGGATGCCGAGCGTATTGCGGCAGAACTCTTCCCCCAGGGTCCACTGGTTGAAGACGAAGCGGATGT